>JBOHRM010000584.1:0-3383 GCA_050732715.1 Longimicrobiales bacterium | reverse complement strand
AGGAAGGCGCGTCGATCATGGCGATCGATGACGCGCTGCTCGACTTCGGGATGCCGATGGGTCCACTTCGTCTGCTCGATGAGGTCGGTCTCGATGTCGCACGTCATGCAGCGCAGTCGATGTACGAGGCCTTGGGCGAGCGACTACGTCCTCCGCCGCCCATCGTCGCACTCGAGGGGACGGGGCTGCTCGGCAAGAAGGGCGGGCGCGGCTTCTATACCTACGCCGGCGACGACAAGACGACGGGCCCGAACGACGACCTCGCGTCCAAGCTCGGCGTGGCCGCATCGAATAAACACGACGACCTGACGCCCAGCGTGATCCGCGCACGAGCGGTGCTCGCCATGATCAACGAGGCTGCACGAGTGCTCGCGGACGACATCGCCGACCGCCCCAGCACGGTCGATCTCGGCATGATCATGGGTGCCGGGTTCCCGCCGTTCCGCGGAGGACTGCTGCGCCACGCCGACTCGATGGGTATCTCGACGGTAGTGACTCGGCTCGAAGAATTCGCGCTCGCGTACGGCCCTCGATTCGCGCCCGCCCCCCTGCTGCGTGATCTCGCCCTGTCCGGCCGCGGTTTTTATACGTGACGCCCGGCGGGGAGACCGGAAGCACCGTGGAAGGGACGGCTGTCACGATCCGATACCGCCGCCCGCCCGGCCGGATTCAGGTGTTCGAGCAGATCGTGCTCGAGCGATGTCCGGACTGCGTGGTCACGTTCCTCGAGCACTCGCCTCTCTCCACACCGATGGTCTTGAACGGACGGATCGTCCTCGAGAACGGCTCGCCCGTGGTGTGGTTCACGTTCCCGGGCGCTTGGCACGACATCGGGCGGTTCCACCGAACCGATGGCACGTTCACCGGCATCTACGCAAACATCCTCAAGCCCGTGGAAGGCGTGCGCTCCAGCCAGTGGGAGACGACGGACCTCTTTCTCGACGTTTGGTTCGCTGAAGGCCGCGCCGAGCTGCTCGACGCCGACGAGCTCGACGTCGCCGTGGCTCGAGGATGGGTCGGGCCGGAGACCGCCGAGCGCGCGCGCAATGAGGCCGCGCGGATCCTACGCGCCGCCCACCGTGGTGAGTGGCCGCCGCCGATCGTCCACGAATGGACCCTCACACGAGCGCGCACCGCGCGACCCCCTCACCCTGACGCTCTCCCCGAGCGAGGAGAGGGAGACAAGGCACTCCGCGCGAGGAAGGGATCAGTCTGAGGCTGCGTCGACGTAGGCAGCGACCAGGCGCCGGCCGTCTACGAAGACCGTGGACGTGATCTCCGGGTCCTCGCGGAGCGCGTCGATGACGCGGTCATAGCGCTCGATCGCGGCGGCGGGCAGGCGGATGACGATCTCGTGGAACGAGCCGCGATCCGCGAACACCAAACGAATGGGGACGCGAGAGGTGTCAGCCACCTGTGGACCCCGCGTCGAGCCGGCGCACCGCCTCGAAAGGACCCGCGCGAGGCCGTGCTGAGCGCAGCCTGCGCAGCTCGGGGAGGGACGCGAGAAACAGCAGCGTCGATACGACGGCCGAAGCGATACACCAGCGGCACCATGCCTCGATCAAGAACGCCTCGACGGCGCTCAGATAGATCGAGAAGATGAAGGCGATGGTTGACAGTCCGAGCAGCGCGGCGGCAATGCGCCGGTCTCCGACGAACGCGGGCTGAACGCCGGCCAATGAAGCGGCCAGGATCAGCGCGTATCCGATCAACCCGATGAGCGGCACGGGGACGCCGTAGAACGCGGCCCATGGCGAGGCTTGCACGGTCTCGCACTCGCCGCCGGCGCCGCAGGCGAGGCTCGTCACGGCGCCGACCGAGTAGAGGAACATGTAGCCGGCGATGACCGCGCCGACCAGCGCGAGCACCGCGCTGATCATGCGGTTCCGCGGCGCGGCGGGCGCGGCCGTCTCCTCGACCGGTGCGGTCGCGGCCTCCACGCGGTCAGGACCCCAGCTGGCGCTGCACCGCGGCGCGCGCGCCCTCATAATCGCGCCAGTCGGGAAGTGACCGATTGCCGATGAACACCGTAGGTGTGGCGTTGACGCCGAGGTTGTTGCCGAGCATGCGGTTCGCCGTGACCACGTCCGCGTGCCGGTCACTCTCGAGGCACGACTCGAACGTGGCCTCGTCCATCTGGATCTGGGCGGCGTAGTCGACGAATTGATCCAGCGGCGGCGAAGACGAGTAAGACCACTCGCTCTGACGGGCGAAGAGCACGTCGTGATAGTCCCAGAATCGGTCCTGATCCGCGGCGCAGCGGCCGGCGCGGGCCGCGATGAAGCCGTGCTTGTGCTGGCCGGTGCCGCCGAGCGGGAAGTCGTAGTACTCGATGCGGGCCTGCCCCGTCTCGACGAACTCCTCCTTCAACCGCAGCTCGACGCCCGTCGCCCAGCCCTTACACGCCGGGCAGGTGAAGTCGCTGAAGACCAACACGCGTGCCTTCGCGTCCGACTCGCCGAGCGTTTCGCCCTTGGCCGCGGCGATCAACGCCTCCGGGTCCTCGAGTCCGGTCAGCTCGACCGCTTCGAGCGCGGCGCGCTGGCCGCCGCCCGCCACCGAATAGACGATCCAACCGATGCCGCCAGCCGCAAGGACTGCGAGCGTGATGTGGAACGGCTTCAAGTTTGAGCCCGTCGCGGGCCGTCGCTGCTGCCTCTGTCGCTGCGCCATGTTCCTATCGACTCCCTGTTCGGGGGGATCTGTTCGCGGAACGCCCGCTCCCCGCAACCCGTGCATCGAATACAATACCAGCCTCGTGCGGATCCGGTCCAGACCCGCCGCGTCCGGTCCGTTCGACGCTTCGGCCGTGCCCGCCTGCTCGCACGCGCAACGCCCGCCAGTCTCGGCGCCGTCCCGGAGCGCAACCCCGCGGCCAGCGCATTTCCCACATCGTCTCACCCGCGGGTCGCGTCCCAGCGAGCTACCGACTAAGCCTCGAGGACGGTGTCCAGCACGGCTTCGGTGTCGGTCAGGTCACGAAACACCGTGTGCGCGCCGGCGTCACGGAGCGCGTCCTCGCCGTAGCTGCCCGTGGCGACGGCGATCGTCAGCACGTCGAGCGAGCGGCCGCACGTCACGTCGTTCGGCGTATCGCCGATGACCACGACGTCGCGGCCGCGGAACGCGCGGCCGGTGAGCGCGAGCGCGCGCTCGACCGCGATCGACGGCAGGCCATCGCGCCGCTCGCAATCCGATCCGAATGCGCCGATGCGAAAATCCGTAGCGAGGCCGGCCGAATCGAGCTTGAGTGTGGCGCCCTCGCGGATGTTGCCCGTCAGCAGGCCGAGCACGATCGCGCCATCCTGCGCCTCGAGCGCCGCGAGCAGCTCGCGGACACCGGGGTGCACGAACGTCTGATGC
Organism: Longimicrobiales bacterium; assembly: GCA_050732715.1. GTDB lineage: Bacteria > Gemmatimonadota > Gemmatimonadetes > Longimicrobiales > RSA9 > JBOHRM01. The sequence goes on along the minus strand of JBOHRM010000584.1, from coordinate 17 downwards.
TGCGGATCGGCCAACAT
>JBOHRM010000583.1:0-3817 GCA_050732715.1 Longimicrobiales bacterium | reverse complement strand
CGGCCGTGTAGCGCTCCCACCGCCGCAGCTCCCGCTCCAGCTGGCGCCGGCCGTCGCGCGTCAACCGGTAGTACTTCGCCCGCCGATTGTTCTCCGTCTGCCGCCACTCCGATGAAATCCAGCCGCGCTCCTCCATCCGATGCAATGCAACGTAGAGTGCGCGATCCTCGATCTGGAGATCGCCCTCCGTCGCATCCTTGATCGCGCGCGCAATCGCGTAGCCGTGGCTCGGCTCCCAACTCAACGTCTTCAGCACGAGAACATCGAGTGTGCCTTGCAGCACCTGAAGCTCTTCCCTGCTCATGGTTCGCCGTTCGCCGGTGTTGTCGTCAGGCGGTTCCGGTGGTCGCTCCGTGTATGTGCTATGTTATCGGAATCACTTCCCGGAAGCGTTCCGGTAAGATGGCGAGCTCCGACGGATCACGCAAGGCCCGGAACGCCCAGCAGATACGGTGCCGACGCGAGAACGGGCCGCACCATCGATTCGTTATTGGCTCCGTCGGCGTCGGATCACCTCTGGGCTGCGGTGGCCGACATGCGTGTCATGGAAGAGTCGATTCGCGCGCTGTTTGCGCAATTGCGGTGGGCCCCGACCACGAATGCGCTCAGCAGGCTGCGGGTCGTCAGCCGAAAGCAAGGAAACTCACGCTGCGCGATAAACTAGCGCGTCATCGATGTATTTTTCGTTGACCACGGTCCTGCGCACGCGAACTCCCTTCCCCTCAGGGTCGACGCGCACTGCGCCCCTCAGCCGGCGAGCGAGGTCCGCGTCGGCATCCATAGCGTCGATCGCCAGGTACGGCACGGCCGCCGCTGCGTCTCCGAGCTCATCGATCGCCTGATCGATCTTCCTCAGGACGAGACGAAGCCCTACCTCGCTCACCTCGGGTGAGGCGAAGATCAAGCGCCACTCGTTGATCTCCGCGTCGAACATCCATAGAGCCGTTGTGACCGGCACACCCATTTCGTCCAGCTTGCGCGTCAGCGCCGCCCCGCCCTCGATCATGGCGTCGGTCAGCTGCTCCTTCACCATTGCGTAGTCAGCCATGTCAGTACTCCTGACTGCGGGTTGGTCACGGCGTCGAGCATCGCTCGCGCTGTAGATTCCGGTACGGAGTGATCATACCTGTACGCTTCGTTCCATGAGCGAACGGCGCGCCAGTTCTCCCTAAACGCAGGATCCGCATCTGTCCGAGCTTCGAGCGCATCCCCTGCGCCCGAAATCCCTAGCAGCCTGTCGAAGCGGTGCGTGTAGAAATCGTTCACGAGTCCCCTCTCAGGCACCGTATCCTGGTGGAACTGACGCGCTGCACATGCCTTGAGCGCGCATTCCACAGCATACCCGAGAAGGTAATACGCCGCCGGCCACCGTCCAGCGTCAAGTAACGCTTGCGCGTCCGCAGCGCGCATCAGCGCAACTCTCTGGAAATCGCCTCGCGTCATGATTCACCGAGATCGGGACTCGATTCAGTCCTTGCAGCCACTCGCGCCGGGAAATTGTATCACCCGTTGGGGGAGGGCCATGGCAGATTGGGACGTCTTCGAGGTCGCCACGCCGAGTGGTGCACGCGAGACATACGGTGTGCCGACCCGACAAGCGCGTCGTGGCACCGACTCGCGGTGGGCTCAGTTGGCGTCGGATCGCCTCTGGCGCGCCGGCGCTGCGGTGGCCAAGATGCGTGTCATGGAAGAAGTGATTCGCGAGCTGTTCGCGCATTTACGGTGGGCCGACGAGTTGGTGCTCGGCTCGCTGCGCGGTGGTGCCGGTGCGTCACCGCGCGCGCTCGAGCTCTATGCGCACGTGCTCGGAGCGGAGGCGGTGTGGCTGGCGAGGCTCCGTGGCGTCGCCACGGAGGTCCCGGTCTGGCCCGCGGCCGATGTCGAGACGTGCGCCGAGCTCATTGCGAAAACGCACGCGGGGCTCGCAGCCCACATCGATTCGTTGGACAGCTCGGCCTTCAAGCGCCGCGTCCACTACCGCAACAGCGCGGGTGTCGAATTCGATTCCCGGATCGGCGACATCCTGCTTCACGTCATGCTTCACGGCGCTTACCATCGCGGCCAGGTTGCGCTGCTGCTCCGTGGTGCTGGTGCGACGCCGGCGCCGACGGATTACATCGCGTTCGTTCGCGGCGCGCCCGCTGCACGCCGTGATGGCGAATTGCCCGACCCGCGGTGATTCAAGCTCTTCGCGAACATCCTTGGCAGAGGCCGTAAGAATCGGTATGCCGCCGCTTCTCGAGACGCGGGTTCGCCGCCCACAATGGCTCGATCAGTCTGGATACGACCGCGCTGTATCGAGGGAAGTCTGCACTCGCAGTCGCTCGACCCAAGCTGCGAGCTCGTTGGAGTTTATGGTTTCTCCACTGATGTCGATGTCGCGCGTGAAGCGAGGATCGCCGTAAACGACGGCGGCGACTCCTCCCGTGACCATATACTGAACGCCAAGCTTCTCTAGTGTCCCGTCCCGGAGATTCCTTGGCATTCCAACGCCGCTGCATCACGCATCGCTGCGTTGCTCCTCCTCGAATTAACGCTGCTAGTCCTTCGTCGTCGCGCCTTGCGCTGCGGGCGCATCGGCGTTCTCGATGCGCAAGGAACTTCCGGGACGGGACACTAGCGGCTCGATGAAGAGCCCGATGAGATCAGGTTCCACCGCCCACCATCTCGCGTGTTCGAGACCGAACTTCCTCCTCTGTCAGATGCGGGAAGGCGGCTCGAATGCCGGCGGCCTTCAACTCATAGGCTTGGCGGATCAATGCGTGCATCACCGCGAGCTTTTTCTCCGGAGTCATCCGGCGTAGGATATCGTTTTCTCTTTCCCGTAGCTGCATTTGAGTAGCAAGCTAGACTGATCGAGGTGGGTCGATCAAGTCACGGAGCAGCGCGGGCTAATCCGCCCTGAACGCTTCCGCCGGATCGACCCGGCTGGCCCGAGCCGCGGGTATCCAGCTCGCGGCCAGAGCCACGATGAGGACACCGATTGGGACCACGGAGAAGACGACGGGGTCGCGGACCGACACCTCGAACACCATCGACGCGAGCACCCGCGCGCCGATGAACGCGCCGGCCAGGCCGATGACGATCCCAACGGCCGCGAGTCCGACGCCCTGCCGCACGACCATCGCCTGAACGTCCTGGCCGCGGGCGCCGAGCGCCACGCGAACGCCGATCTCATGGCGGCGCCGGTTCACCGACTGTGCGAGGATGCCATAGATCCCCACGGCTGTCAGCAGGAGCGCGACGCCTGCGAATGCCGAGAGCAGACTCATGGCGAAGCGTTCGGCGGCCCGCTTTTCGTTCAGAATGTCCATGAGGAGTGCCGGCTGGTAGAGCACGAGGTTTGGATCGAGCGCTGCCAGCGTCTCTCGCGCACGGTTGAGGAATCCGGCCTCGGGCTGCGCGAGCTTCACGGTGTATCGCAGCGACCAGTTCCGGTCGTCGGCGAACTGCCGGTGAAGGTGGTACAGAATCGAGCTGACCTCGCCCCGAGCATTGATCGGCACGTCCTCCACTACGCCGATGATCTCCTTCCGTTCTCCGGCGACCTCGAGCACGCTGCCGATCGGATCGGCGCCATCGGGGAACAGCGCCTCGACGGCGCGCCCATTCACGACGAGGAGGTCCGGGTCATCGGCAAGGTCCTGCGGACCGAACGTCCGCCCTCGGACGAGGTTGATGCCGACCGCGTCGAAGTAGTCGCCCTCGATGACCCGTTGATCCGGATAGACGTCGTCGGAATACTCGTCGGCTCCCAAGGCGCGTCGAGTGTTCCATACGTGATAGTTCCCGCCGATGGGGAGCCACGAGACGGCGC
>JBOHRM010000582.1:0-5414 GCA_050732715.1 Longimicrobiales bacterium | reverse complement strand
GCGTGAATGCGAGACGCCGCCCAGCAACAACATCTCGACGGCCAGCGCGAGCGTCACCTCACGAACGTCCCCGGGTCCCTCGCCACGCAGCACGAGCACCGCCTCCTCGACCTCGAGCGCGTTACCGACGGCGTGGCCCAGAGGCCGATCCATCGCCGTCACCAGCGCCACGACACGGCGGCCGTAGGCGCGGCCGATCTCGATCATCGTGCGCGCCAGCTCGATCGCACGCTCGCGCTCGGGGATGAACGCGCCATCACCTTCCTTGATGTCGAGCACGAGTGCGTCGATCCCTTCCGCGAGCTTCTTGCTCATGATGCTCGACGCGATCAGTGGGATCGCTTCGACGGTCGCGGTGACGTCACGAAGCGCATAGAGCCGCCGGTCGAGCGGCGCGATCTCGGCCGTCTGCGCGATCAGCGCACACCCGATGCGTTCGAGCTGTGCGCGGTACTCGGCGAACGTGAGGTCCGTTCGGAAACCGGGGATCGATTCGAGCTTGTCGACCGTGCCGCCGGTGTGACCGAGCGCGCGGCCGCTCATCATCGGTACCACCACACCGAGCGAAGCGACGAGCGGGGCGAGCACGATCGACACCTTGTCGCCCACGCCGCCGGTCGAGTGCTTGTCCACCTTGACACCGGGGATGGCGCCGAGATCGGCGACGACGCCGGAACGCAGCATCACATCGACCAGCGCACGCAGCTCGGCAGGCGTCATGCCGCGGAAGAAAACGGCCATGAGGAAGGCGGACATCTGGTACTCCGGTACACGCCCCGCCGCGAACTCGTCGAAGAATTCGCGTATCTCGTCCGCGCCGAGCTCTTCGCCGTCCCGCTTGCGTGCGATGCGGCGTTCGCTCAACGCGTGCGGCTCCAACGGTCCGCGTCCGACAGCGGCGCGTCGTTGCCGCGCGCGACCTCGCCCCAGACCGCGAACGTCTCGCGCATCCAGTCGTAGATCGTGCGCATCGAGTCCTTCAGCTTGATGATCCGGTCGCGACGCTGGCCCTGGCTCAGCAGCAGCGCCGTGCGCAGCCGCTTCGCGAAGTCCTCCGTATCGAACGGGTTGACCTCGACGCTGCCGACCAACTCCTCCGCGGCGCCAGCGAACTTCGACAGGACCAGCACACCCGGCGTGTCGACGTCCTGACTCGCGGCGAACTCCTTCGCGACGAGGTTCATGCCGTCCTGCAGCGAGCTGACGACACACACATCGGCCGCGCGGTAGAAGAGCGCCAGGCGTTCCGCCGGGATCGACTCCTTGATGAGATGGATCGGCCGCCATTCGCCCGTGCCGTGACGGTCATTGATCGACCAGGCGAGTCGCTCGATCCGCTCGTTCAGCCAATCATACGTATCGATGCCCGTGCGGCTCGGTACGGCGATCTGGAGATAACTGAACGTCTCGCGGAACTCATCGTGGTGCCGCCAGAGCTGGTCGAGCGCGGCGAGCTTCTCCTCGAGTCCCTTCGAGTAATCGACGCGATCCACGCCGAGCCCGAGTTGCCCGCCGGGCGGCGCAAACCGCTGCCTGATGCGCTCGATCTTGGTCTCCGCGCCGTCCGCTGACGCCGCCTCGCGGAACGCCTCGACGTCGATCGAGATCGGCAGCGCACGCACGAAGCACGTGTGGCCGTCGAGGATCGCCGCGCGCCGGTCCCAGTCCACCTCCGCACCGGCCAGCGATTCCGCGCAGCGCAGGAAGTTGTCACAGAACAGTGGGAGGTGGAATCCGACGAGGTCGTTGGCAAGGAGCCCGCGTAGGAGGTCCGCCGCATCGCTCGCGATCCGGAAGATGTCGATCGATGGCCAGGGGATGTGCCAGAAGTGGGCGAGCGGCAGGCTCGGCATGCGCCGGCGGACGAATGCGGGCGCGAGCGCGAGGTGGTAGTCCTGGAACCAGATCGCTCCGCTTTCGCCGGCTTCCTCGATCGCCGCTTCGGCGAACCGCCGATTCACGGACTCGTAGCGCTGCCAGTAGCGCGACCGAATGCGTGTCAGCGTTGGCCGCAAGTGGCACAGCGGCCACAAGAACTGGTTCGAGTAGCCGAAGTAGTAGTGGTTGATGTCCTGCTCGTCGAGCCACAGCCGGCGCAACGTGTAGCTCGGCCGCTCGGGCGGCACGCGGACGCGCTGGTGGTCATCCACCACCTGTGTATCCGCGTCGCCACTGCCCCAAGCGACCCAGACACCGCCTACGGCTTGCATCAGCGGGTCGATCGCGGCGACCAACCCGCCGGCGGGGCGACGAACCTCGATCACGCCCGTCGCCTCATCGATGTAGTGCTCGTACGGCTCCCGGTTGCTGACAACGATGAGCCGTCTTTCCGGGAAAGCGTCCCGGTACGCCGGGCCGAGATCCTGCGGGCCCAGTCGGCGGCCAGCGCCCTCGAGCACGGCCGCCACCGGATCAGACGTGGATCCGCTTGCGACCGGACTGGACCGCCGACCTCACATCATCCGAGAGGTCGTCCCAGCGGTCACCCGCGACGCCGCGTGCGCTCGAGACCGCCTTAAAGATCCGGCGCCGCGTCCGCTTGCCGCTCTGCGGCGCCGCCAGCAGTGCGACCGTAGCGCCCAGCACGACGCCCATCAGCAAGCCCACCAGGAAGTTGACGGATCCGGACTCGTCGTCGTAGTACATGCGAACATCTCCTCGATTACCGTTGCCCCGAACCCTTCGTTTGCAGCAACGCTTGTGCCGCGTTCGATCACGCTGCGCTCGCCCTCGATCGACCACCGCTCCGCTTGCGGCAACGGTCCAACGAAGGATACGTTTCGCCACGAGTTCACGTCAACCGACAGGAAACTGGTTCCGAGTTCCGAGTTCCGAGTTCCGGGTTCCCACCGCCCCACCATCCTGGTTGCAGCGTTTCAAGGATCGCAGGAGCCGCGGCAGTCAGGGATCGTGAGCTTCGGGCGGTTTGCTTGGCGGTAGCACGCGACTCGCAACCCGGAACCCGGAACCCGGAACCATAAGCTGGCACCGCTCGTGCAGTCTGATCTGACGGCGCGGGCATTTCCAGGCGTGGCACATCGATTACACCGGAACGAGAAGGGATGGAGAGCGGCTCTTCCGGCGTCGGCGCTACCGGAGCGCGCGGACGGATCCTCGTCGTTGACGACAATCAAGACAACGTCGAGATCATCGCGACTCGGCTTCGGTTTCGCGGGTATGACGTCGACGCGGCGAGCAACGGCAAGCACGCGCTCGCGCTCGTCCGTCGCGCGCCGCCCGACCTGATGCTCCTCGATGTGATGCTGCCCGACATCGACGGATACGACATCGCTCGCCGTATCAAAGGCGATGGCACATTGCCGTTCATTCCGATCATCCTGGTGACGGCCCGTGACTCGACGCAGGACAAGGTGGCCGGCCTCGATGCCGGCGCCGATGACTACCTCACCAAACCCATAAACTTCCCCGAGCTCGAGGCGCGCGTGCGCTCGATGCTCAGGATCAAACGGCTCCAGGACGAGCTCGAGGACAAGAACCGGGAGCTCGAGCGCCTCAGCATCAGCGACGGCCTGACCGGCTTGTACAATCACCGCCACATCCACGGTCTGCTGCACGAGGAATTCGAGCGCGCGAACCGGGGTGGCCATGCGCTCACCGTCGCGATGTTCGACCTCGACCGGTTCAAGGGCGTGAACGACAACTTCGGCCACCAGGCGGGCGACCGTGTGCTCCAACAGTTCGGCGATCTGTTGCGCAAGAGCGCACGCGATATCGATCGCATCGGACGGTACGGCGGCGAAGAGTTCATGGTGATCCTGCCGAACACGGAGCTGCACCAGGGCGCGATCTTCGTCGAGCGCGTGCGCCGCGAGGTCGCGCGGCACCCGTTCCACATCGGCCGCGAAGACCCGCTCGACATGACCGTCTCCGCCGGCGTGGCGGCGTATCCGCATCCGCTGGTCGGCAGCCCCGAGACGATCGTGCGGCTCGCGGACGAGGCGCTGTACGCCGCCAAGGCACGCGGCCGCGATCGCGTCGTGCGCTGCGACGAGATCGAGCTTGAGCCCACGGGCACCGACTCCGCGTGAACGCGGGGTTGCGGGTTACGGGTTGCGGGTTCACTTCATCGTTTTGCTGCGACGACGGCAAACGTTCAGTTGATTGTCGAAGATGACGAACACCGTGAAGGATGAGGAGCTCACCGCGGTTATTCAGCGGGTGGAGGAGCTACACCGTATCCTGCATCAGGCCAGCTACGAGTACTACGTGCTTCAGGCGCCGGTCCTCACCGATGCCGAGTACGATCGACGGTTCCGCGAGCTGAGACAGCTCGAGGCCGAGCACTCCGAGCTCGTCACACCCGATTCGCCCACTCAGCGGATCGGCGCGGAGCCTGCCACCCAGTTCCGCAAAGTCCGGCATCTCGCGGCGATGTACTCGCTCGACAATGCGTTCTCCGCCGACGAGCTCGCGGCGTGGGAGGAGCGCAACGCGCGCATCGTGCGTGAGGTCAAAGACGACGGTTACCTCGCCGAGCTCAAGATCGACGGGACCGCCGTTGCACTGCGCTATGAAGACGGGGTGTTCGTCCGTGGCGCGACGCGGGGCAACGGCGTGATCGGCGAAGACATCACGCAGAACCTGCGGACCATTCGTGGCGTGCCGCTCCGGCTTCGCAAAGACGCTCCGTTCCCCGCCCTGCTCGAGGTGCGTGGCGAAGTCTACATGTCGCTGGCCGGCTTCCGCGAGATGAACGAGAAGCGCGCGGCCGCGGGCGAGCCGGTGTACGCGAACCCGCGCAACGCCGCGTCCGGCGCGCTGCGCCAGCTCGATGCGCGCTCGACCTCCGAGCGGCCGCTCCGCTTCTTCGGCTTCCAAGTCCAGACAGATCCGGCGCGGGCCGAGCGACTCGATGCGCGGACACAGGCCGATGTGCTCGAGCTGCTGACCGCGTGGGGCGTGCCGGTTAACCCCGAACGGCGCGTGTGCGCCGACCTCGGCGAGGTGCTCGAGTACGCGGCAACGATAGAACGAAGCCGCACCGAGCTCGATTACGGCATCGATGGGATCGTGGTGAAGGTGCTGCCGCTGTCGCTCTGGCCGGAGCTCGGCGTGATCGGCGAGCGCGAGCCGCGCTATGCGATCGCGTACAAGTTCCCGCCGGACGTCGAGAGCACGCGGCTGCGCTCGATCGAGATCAACGTCGGCCGCACGGGCGCGCTCAATCCGTACGCGGTGCTCGAGCCCGTCGAGATCGGCGGCGTCACGGTGAAGCTGGCGACGCTGCACAACTTCGAAGACATCGCGCGCAAGGACCTTCGCGCCGGCGACACGGTCATGGTCACGCGCGCCGGTGAGGTGATCCCGCGGGTCATCGGCCCGGTGCTCGAGAAGCGAACGGGCAAGGAAGGGCCATATCGGCCGCCGGACCATTGCCCGGTATGCGGCACGCC
>JBOHRM010000581.1:0-3684 GCA_050732715.1 Longimicrobiales bacterium | reverse complement strand
GAATGAGCCGCAGCAAGAGCGCAACGCCGACGATACCGGCGGTCCCTACAACACGCCCGCCAGCATCGCATCGCTGCCGGAGGACCTCTCGATCACGGGCAAGGGCACGACCATCATCGAGGAGAGGGAGTTGTGGGACATGCCCGTCATCTTCCTGCTGCTCGTCCTGCTCGCCGGCGCGGAATGGATCGGCCGCAAGCGGAGGGGGCTCGCATGAACGGCGAGTTCCGGGTTCCGGGTTCCGGGTGGGCTCCCCACGCCTCCCCACCCATCCCCTTCGCCGACCTCGGCCGGCCTTGCCGTCCTCGGTTCCGGGTTCGGCGTTCCTGGCTCCGGATCCGGAATTGCGGTTCCGGTGTCCTGGTTGGCGCCCCGTCCATACGGGTGCGGCCGCGGGTTGCTCTATCCCTACTGTTGACCGTTTGGCTGCTGGCCGGTCCAGGCCCAATCGCGCTGACCGCGATGGAGCTCGACCAAGCAGAACTCGGAACTCGGAACTCGGAACCCGGAACTCGAATCCAGGACGGCGACTCGTACCTCCTCATCGTTGCCGGCATCGGCGGCGAAGAAGCGTATCGCGCGGCGTTCACCGAATGGGGCGCTTCGCTCGCCGAGGCGGCGGTCGAGAAACACGGGTTGCCGCGCGCGAACGTGACCTTTCTTACCGAGCAGCCCGAGCGCGCGCCCGAATGGACGAGCGGCAAGGCGACGAAGGCGGAGATCGAGCAGACGGTTGCCTCACTGGCGAGCAAGGCTGGCGCGGACGATCAGGTGTTCGTCGTGTTGATCGGGCACGGCAGCTACCAATCCGGCGAATCGCGGTTCAACGTCGTCGGCCCGAACCTCACCGCCGAAGACCTCGCCGTCTTGCTCGAGGCGTTCGGCGGTACCCGCGTCGCACTCGTCTATGCGGGCAGCGCGAGCGGCGAGGTGATCAAGACACTGGCCGCCGACAACCGCGTGATCGCGACCGCGACCAAGTCGGGGATGGAGCGAAACGCTTCGGTGTTCGGCAAATACTTCGCGGAGGCGTACGCGGGCGACGGCGCCGATACCGACAAGGATGGCCGCGTGTCGTTGCTCGAGGCGTTCACGTTCGCGCGGCTGCAGGTCGAGCGCGAGTACCGCGACGGCAATCGTCTCCTCACCGAGCATGCCGTGCTGGATGACACCGGCGCCGGCGCCGGTACGGCCGAGCCCGACGCCGAGCAAGGCCAGGGCATCCTGGCGGCGTCGATGTTCATCGGCGGTATGATGGGCGCCGCCGCGGCCGACGCCACGCCGGAGCTGCGCGCGCTGTACGGCCAGAAGCGCCAGCTCGAGCAGGAGCTCGCGGCGCTGCGCGCCAACAAGGCAGGTATGGAACAGGCCGCGTACGACCGCGAGCTCGAGCGGCTGCTCGTCGAGCTGGCGAAAGTCGACGGCCATATCCGGACGATGGAAGGGCGGTAGCTAGAGATGCGCCGAGCTCCGTCCCTGGCGGTAATGTTCGCCTTGATCCTTACACAGCCGGCCTGCGCCGCCGCGCAGCAGGACGACCCGTTCGGCGCGTTGCGGCGCGGTGAGTACGACGTGGCGATCGCCGGATTGCAGGCAATGGCGTCGAGCAGCGACGACGCGCGCGTGCACCGAACGCTGGTCGACGCGCTCATGGAAGTCGGGCGCTACGAGGAAGCCGAACGCGCCGCGCGTGCCGCGACCGAGCGTACCGCGATCGGCGTACAGCTCGACAATGGGCTGGGCGAGGCGCTTCGGGCGCGCGGCCGAACGGACGCTGCCGAGGAGGCGTTCCGTCGTGCGATCGACGGGAACGCGGCCGATGCCTCGACCGCACGCCTCAACCTCGCAGTGCTCCAGCTCGAGCGCGGCGAGATCGACGAGGCGATGCGCGCGTTCGATACGTTCATCGATCGGTACAACCAGAGCGAGCGGCTGTCCGCCGAAGAGCTGACCGCGATCGGCACCGCGGTGCGCTACCTCGGACGGCAGGACCCTCAGCTCTTCCACGACGCGGTCAAGGCGTACGACGAGGCGATCGCGGCGGCGGCGGACGCCGATGTCCGGCCCGCGGTGGCCGTCGAGCCGAAGCTGCGCATGGGCGAGCTCTTCCTCGACAAGTATGACAGCCGTGAGGCGCAGTCTCTGTTCCGCGAAGTGCTGGCGCAGAACCCGAACCATCCCCGGGCGCTGCGCGGGATGGCGGCCGCGAAGTACTTCGACGGCTCGCGCGAATCCGTCGAGCTGATCCAGCAGAGCCTCGGCGGCAACCCCAACGCCGTCGACGCGCTGCTGCTCGACGCGGCGCTGCTGCTGGACCTCGAAGAGTACAGCGAGGCCGAGGCCCGTGTACGCAAGGCGCTCGAGGTGAACCCGTCGTCGCTCGACGCACTCACGATGCTCGCGGGCGTGCACTACGTCGCGGGTGATCAGCAGGCCTACGACGACGCGCGACAGCGCGCGCTCGCGGTCAATCCCGTCCACGCGGACTTCTACAACAGTATCGCAGAGCTCGCGGTGCGGCACCGGAGATACAGGGGCGCCATCGAGCTCGCGCGCCAGGCGACCTCGCTCGACTCGATGTCATGGGCCGGCTACGGAATCCTCGGTCTGAACCAGCTGCGCGCCGGCGATCTGACGGACGCTCGCCGCAACCTCGAGCGGGCTTTCGCAGGGGACCCGTACAACGTCTGGATCAAGAACACGCTCGACCTGCTCGACACGTTCGATCAATACGAGACCGTCTCCACGGAACGGTTCGAGTTGATGCTGCACGGCGACGAGGCCGCGCTCCTCGCGCCCTATGCCGCCGCGCTCGCCGAAGAGGCGTACACCGAGCTCAGCGCACGCTACGGCTACGCGCCCGAGCCGCCCGTCCGCATCGAGGTCTATCCGAGCCACGCCGATTTCTCGGTCCGCACCGTCGGCCTCGCCGGGCTCGGTGCGCTCGGCGTGAGCTTCGGCAACCTGCTCGCGCTCGATTCGCCCGCCGCCCGCGAGCGCGGCCAGTTCAACTGGGGGTCTACGCTCTGGCACGAGATCACGCACACGATCACGCTCGGCATGACCGACCATCGGATCCCTCGCTGGTTCACGGAGGGGTTGTCGGTGCTCGAGGAACGGCGTGCGCGCGCCGGCTGGGGCGATGACGTGAGCCTCGATTTCCTGATCGCTTACAAGCGAGGCGACATCCTGCCCGTCAGTGAGCTGAACAACGGCTTCGTGCGGCCGAAGTATCCTGCCCAGGTGATGTTCTCGTACTACCAGGCATCGCTGGTGGCGGAGATGATCGAGGAGCAGCGCGGCTTCGATGCGATCCTCCGCATGCTCGATGCGTACAAGGCAGGCCGCACCGATGCCGAGGTGTTCCGTGAGGTGCTGGGGCTCGAGCCGAGCGCGCTGGATCAGCGGTTCGACACCTATCTGAGACACCGGTTCGAGACACAGCTCACGTCGGTGCGTGTGCCCGCGGGCGGCGCCCCGCAGGCGGGCGGAGAGCAGCGGGATCGCCGGGACGATATACGCGGCCTGCTCGGTCGTCTGGGCGGCGGCGATGACTTCGTCTCGCTGATCGGGCGCGGCAAGCAGTTGCTCGAGGCGGGTCGCCTCGAGGAGGCCCGGCAGACGTTCGAGCGTGCCAAGCAGATGTTCCCCGAGTTCGTCGGCCATGAGAGTCCATACCGGCAC
>JBOHRM010000580.1:0-4941 GCA_050732715.1 Longimicrobiales bacterium | reverse complement strand
GTCTATATCATTACCACCGCGTTGACCGCGACGCAGAATCTGCGCAAGGCCGTAGGCCGCGCCGGCTATCGCATCGAGGCCACGGTCCACGAGCCGCTCGCGACCGCACAGGCCGTGGTCACGGAAGACGAGAAAGACGTGGGTGTCGCGCTCATCGACCTCGGCGGATCGACCACCGAGCTCGCGATCCTGCGCGATGGCAAGATGCGTCATCTCGCATCGATCCCGTGGGGCGGCGGTACGGTGACGAACGATCTGGCGAAGGGCCTGTCGGTCACGTACGCCGAGGCGGAGAAGGCGAAGGAGGCGTACGGCGTCGCGTACGCGCAACGCGTCGACCCGCGCGAGGCGATCGAGCTACCGGGCCCCGGGCCCGGCGCGAAGCGCCAGATCGCGCGCGAGCTGATCGCGCACATCATCGAGCAGCGGCTCGATGAGATCCTGGGGCTCGTAGCGCGCGAGATCGATCACGCGGGCGAGAGCGGCAAGCTGGGCGCGGGCGCCGTGCTCACGGGCGGCGGCGCGGGCCTCGAGGGTGTGGTCGACGTCGCGCAGCACGCGCTCGGGATGCCCGTCCGAATCGGCCTGCCCGGCGCGGGCCTGACGGGCTTGACCGACGCCGTGCGCGATGGCCGGTACGCGACCGCGACCGGGCTCACGCTCTTCGGCGCTGGGCTCACGACCGAGACCGGCCTGGCGGCGGCATTTGCCGATGGCGCGGTGGGAAAGGTGATCGCGTGGGTGCGCGAATTCTTCTAAGCGCGAATGATGAATGCAGAATGATGAATGCGAAATCGATGCCACGTATTTATCATTCATCATTCATCATTTCTTGACTGAAACCAGAATCGTGTTCGACCGAGAGAACGATCAAGGACCAACAATCGTCCGGAGGCTCCCATGATGATCTTCGAATTCGAGGACGGCGCGCAGAACGCGAAGATGAAAGTCATCGGTGTCGGCGGCGGCGGGGGCAACGCCGTGAACCGGATGATCGATGAGGACCTCGAAGGGGTCGAGTTCATCACCGTGAACACGGACGCGCAGGCGCTGAAGCTCGCCAAGGCGCAGCACAAGATTCAGATCGGCAAGAAGCTCACGCGCGGGCTGGGTGCGGGTGCGCGCCCGGAGATCGGCCGCCAAGCGATCGAGGAGAGTCGCGATGAGATGGCGAGAGCGCTCGAGGGCGCCGACCTCGTCTTCATCACCGCCGGGATGGGTGGCGGCACGGGCACAGGCGCGGCGCCGATCATCGCGGGGATCGCGCGCGACCTCGGCGCCCTGACGATCGGCATCGTGACGCGGCCGTTCCTCTTCGAGGGGAAGAAGCGCATGAGGCAGGCCGAGATGGGTCTCACGGAGCTCGAGCGGCTGGCCGACACCGTGATCGTCGTGCCCAACGAGCGGTTGCTCTCCGTGGTGGGCAAGGGCACGTCGTTCCGTGACGCGCTGAAGAAGGCGGATGAGGTTTTGCTCCACGCCACGCAGGGCATCAGCGACCTGATCCACGTCACCGGCGAGGTCAATGTCGATTTCGCGGATGTCCGGACCGTGATGCAGAGCCGCGGCCCCGCGCTCATGGGCACCGGGTTCGGCCGCGGCGAGAACCGTGCGATCGATGCGGCCCAGGAAGCGATCTCGAGCCCGCTCCTTGACAGTGTTCGCATCGAGGGCGCGCATGGTGTGCTGATCAATATCACGGGCGGCCTGGACCTGACCATTGACGAGGTTACGACGATCGCGTCGATTATTCAGGAAGCGGCGGGCGAGGAATCCGAGATCATCTTCGGAGCGGTTCACGACACGCATTTCGAGGGGCATGTCCGGGTGACCGTAATCGCGACCGGCCTGGATGGTGCAGTGGCGGAGCCCGCCCAGGACGCGGTTGTCCGGCCGATCTTCGCGGGTGGCCGCACGGTCACGCCGGGGTCGGGATCGCCGGGCGTGGTGCCCCAGCCGGCCGCGCGTGCGCCGGTCTACGCGGACGCGGTGCCGTTCCCCAGGCCGCCGCACAGCGCCCTTGCACGGAAGGAGTTGACGGACCTTGACATACCCACGTTCATTCGGCGCCAGATGGACTGAAGTGGTTGCGAGTTTCCGGGTTGCGGGTTGCGGGTTTATCCGGGACCCGCGATCGGCAACTCGGAATCGAGGGCGGCGAAACCGACCGAGGTCGG
The DNA here is from genome assembly GCA_050732715.1 of Longimicrobiales bacterium. Classification (GTDB taxonomy): domain Bacteria; phylum Gemmatimonadota; class Gemmatimonadetes; order Longimicrobiales; family RSA9; genus JBOHRM01. The sequence goes on along the minus strand of JBOHRM010000580.1, from coordinate 2,764 downwards.
CGAAGGCGGCGGGACGGGGGAGCCCACCCGGAACCCGGAACTGGATGCTCCGCGCGAGTCGAGGGATGATGGTGAAACGGTATGTCGTTGCCCTGGCGATCCTCATGCTCGGGCTGAGCCTGGGCGGCCTCACAGTCTGGCGGCCGCGGCCAGAGTCCGTGGATCCGACGGCCACGCCGCTGCTGACGGCGCTCTACGCGGCCCCGGTCGAGCGCGTCGAGACGCACGTTCTCGAGCGCGGTCAGACACTCTCCGACGTGCTGGAGCGCGCCGCGTTCTCGGGGTCCGAGCTCGCCGTGCTGCTGCTCGATGTGCGCCAGCACCTCGATCCGCGCCGGCTGGCGCGCGGCGTCCAGATCACGGTCCGGCGTTGGACGGCGGACGATTCGCCGCGCGCGATCGATGTGCGGGTCAACCCTGACACGATCGTGCGGCTGACCCGTCACGAGATCGGCTGGACCGGCGGCGTCGTGCTCACGCCCGTCGAGCTCGACACATTGGACGCGCTCGGCGTGATCGAGGCGGGCCGGACTTTGTACGACGCCGTCCTCGCCGATGACCGTTCCCCGCTCACGCCCGCCGAGCGCGTGAAGCTCGTCTACGCTCTGGCGGAGATCTACGAGTTCAAGCTCGACTTCACACGTGACATCCAGCCGGGCGATGCTTACCGGCTGGTTTTCGAGCGCGAGGCGAGGCCGGACGGGACGGCGCGTTCGCGGCGTATCTTGGTCGCAGAACTGGTCAGCGCGGGCCGCACGTATGACGCGGTCTGGTTCGACGCGAACGAGGAGGTGCGCGGCTATTACGACAAAGAGGGCCGGCCGCTCCGCACCGGGTTCAGCCGCTATCCGGTGGCGTATCCGCGCATCACATCGAACTTCTCGTCGAACCGCTATCACCCGATCCTCCGCTTACGGCGCGCACATACCGGCACCGATTTCGGCGCCCGTCAGGGCACGGAGGTCTATGCCACCGCGGATGGGACGGTGATCGCGGCCGCCCGAAGCGGCGGGTACGGCAACCTGATCCGCGTCCGCCACCGCAGCGGCTACGAGACGCGCTACGCGCACCTGAGCCGTTTCGCGCGCGGCATCCGACCGGGCGCGAGGGTGAGCCAGAAGCAGGTGATCGGATACGTCGGCGCGACCGGCCTCGCCACGGCGCCGCACCTGCACTACGAGCTACGCAAGGACGGCCGCGCGATCAATGCGCGGACCGCGAAGCTGCCGGACGCGCCGCCGCTGCCGGATAGCCACCTCGATCCGTTTCGTCGGCTCGCGCATGACCGGTTCGCCCTGCTCGAGGGCCGCACGGCGACCCGATTCGCGGCGCTGCGGCCGGCGCCATCGCGCGACGCAGAGAATCTCTAGTCGTCGTCCCAATTCCGGACCGATCCGTTGGGTGCGGCGTAGTAGACGGGGCCCGCGGGCATGCGCCGGCGGGCTTTTTGTCGTCCACCGAAGGGCCGTGCTTTCGACTGAATGAGCGCGATCAGCTGGTTGTTTTTCGCGGCGCTGGCGCTGGCCGCGCTCGTCTCGATCGTGATGCTGTATCGTATGCGGGAGACGCCGGGTCGCGGGCGGGGCGTCCTCGCAATGCTGCGGTGGGCCGCGGTGGCCCTGGTGCTCCTGCTGCTGTTCGACCCCGAGCTGCCCACCGCGGAGCTGATCGGCGGGTCACGCGCCCGGCAAGTCATCGCGGATGCGTCGCTCAGCATGGACTTGCCCGACCGGCCGGGCAGCGGCAGCAGCCGCTGGACGCGCCAGGTGGACGCGGCACGACGCGTGGCGGGCGGCCGCGATGTGCTGCTGTTCGGCGACGAGGTTCGCGTAGTGGACGCCGACTCGCTGCCGGCCGAGGCGCCGCGCGACCGGTCGAGCCGGCTGCTGCCAGGCCTGCAAGCCGCGTCCGAGGCCGGTGCGCGTCACGTGACGGTCCTGACGGATGGCGCGATCGATGACGCCGCGCAGGTGGCGCGCTGGCTGCCGCGGCTCGGTCTCGACATCGATTACCGCTTGATCGCCGAGCCGGTGCCGAACGCGGCGGTCGCGGAGCTCGAAGCGCCCGGCTGGGCGAAGGGGGGTGAGCCGTTCGATATCCGGTTCGGCGTGGCCGGCGTCGGCATGGAAGGCGACAGCCTCGATGTTCGCCTGCTTCAGGACGGAGAAACACTCGCGACCGAGCGCGTAGTCGTCCCCGCGCAGGGCCGCGTGGCGGCGAGCACATTGAGCTTCACGCCGATCGCGCCTGCGGGCACGGAGGGCGACAGTGCGGGCGTGGTCCGCTACGATGTGCAGTTGGGTGGCGGCGACGCCGCGCCCGATGACGATGTGCGCAGCGTGTACGTCCACGTCAGTGATGAGCCCGCCGGCATCGTTCTCCTCTCGTTCCGGCCCGATTGGGAGCCGCGGTTTCTGCTACCCGTGCTCGAGCAGGCGCTCGGCATGCCCGCACGCGGCTATCTGCGGGTCCGTGACGAAGAATACGTGGTGACGGGCCGCGGTCTCGAAGCCGGCGCGCGCGTGCCGGAAGAAGACGTTCGGCGTGCCGCCTCGGCCGCGGACCTGCTCGTCGTGCACGGTGCGGGTCCCAACGTTCCGAGTTGGCTCGCAGAGACCAGCAGCGCGGCCCGGCGAATGATCGTGCTCCCTGCCGGCGGCGCCGTTGGGTTGAGGTTGCCTGTCGACGTGGGCAGCGCGACGCCCGGCGAGTGGTATGTCGACCCCGACGTGCCAGCTACGCCCGTCGCGCCGCTCCTCGCGGG
>JBOHRM010000579.1:0-1370 GCA_050732715.1 Longimicrobiales bacterium | reverse complement strand
GCCTGCTGACCCCTGATCCCTGATCCCTGACGCCTAGTGAACGGTGTAGGGTCCCTGCAGCTTGAACTTGGCAATGGCCGTGTTGAAGCGCTCACCGGTCGGCGTGACCATCTGATAGCTCCCTTCCATGGAGCCAAAGGCGGTGGAAAGGGGACACGCCGACGTATATTCGAACTCTTCACCCGGCTCGATGACAGGCTGGAGGCCGACCACGCCCTGCCCCCGCACTTCCTGGGTCTCGCCCTGGCCGTCCTCGATGATCCAGTGGCGGCTGATCAACTGCACTGTCACGTCGCTTTCGTTGCGAATCGTAATGGTGTACAGAAAGAACCAGCGACCCAACTGTGGCGCAGAGTGCTCCGCCGAGTACTCCGCGCGTACCACGATACGAATACCACGAGTGACCGCAACCGAACGCGACATAGGCGCCCATTCTACCTCCGCCGGCCTTTGTAGCCAGTGCCGCTTCGCACGGCGCATCCGCTCCGCCCGGGGATCGACATTCCTGCTCTGCGAGCGCTCGAAGACCGATCCATCGTTCGCCCGCTATCCGGCCTTGCCCGTGACGGCGTGCGCGGGATTCGAGCAGCACACAACCGATGAGCATGAGCATGACCGTGACCTCTAGCCTCGTGATTCGACCGGCAACGCCGGATGATGCTCCGTTGATTCTCGGCTTCATTCGAGCCCTCGCGACATACGAGCGGCTCGAACAATATGTCACGGCAACCGAGGACGCCGTGCGAGAGGCATTGTCGGGACTCCCTCCAACCGCCGAGGCGTTGGTGGCGGAGACCGACGGGAAGCCCGTTGGCTACGCCTTCTTCTTTCAGACGTTTTCGACGTTTCTCGGGCAGCGGGCGCTGTACCTCGAAGATCTGTTCGTCGCGCCGGAAGCACGGAGCCAGGGAATTGGCCGGGCACTGCTGGCGCGCGTCGCGCGGATTGGCATGGAACGCGGGTGCAGTCGGGTCGAGTGGGCGGTGCTGGACTGGAACGCGCCGGCTATCCGTTTCTACCGCCAGCTCGGAGCCGAGCCGGTCACCGGATGGATGGTCTATCGGCTGACCGGCCCGGCACTGAGGCGCACAGCTCAGGTCGATGCGGCGACACCGTGAGGGCTGCGCGCGAGAAAAGCCGCCGAAGGAGGGACGGCGGCCTTCCTCCCCGTCGCGGCTCTCCCGCGAGCAAACGCACTAACTCCTTGCAGCAACCCTAGATCGGGTATTATTGGCGTCGATTGGTTCTGTTTTTTCCTCGTGATGAATGGAGCGGATCGGCCCAATCGGGAAGCCAAGGCGACCCCTAGGGAAACGCGGATTTATTCGTACGAATCGCTCGCGACGCGAAGCATGGGCGTGGGAGAATGG
>JBOHRM010000578.1:0-2188 GCA_050732715.1 Longimicrobiales bacterium | reverse complement strand
GGCATCGTCAATGACCTGTGGACGAACTTCTACAGCGACCCACTGATGGATTGGCAAACCATCATCCAGAAGGGCAGGAGACGGGGCTCGCCAACCACGAAGCCATCGGCAGGATCGGAAAAGTCTACGCGATGCACCTGGTCACCGATCTCTGGGGCGATGTCCCGTACTCCGAGGCGCTCAGAGCGGACGATCCCGAGAAACCGATTACAACCCCCGTGTACGACTCGCAGGAGGCGATCTATACGGCCATGCTCGCGGAGCTCGAAACCGCGGTCGGCTTGCTCGACTCGAGCGCGGAAAGCTTTGGATCGGAGGACCTGATATACGGTGGCGACGTTACGAAGTGGGAGAAGTTCGCCAACTCGTTGCGTTTGCGGCTTGCGATGCGCATCTCGGGCGTAGCGCCGGCCGTGGCCCAGCCGATCGTTCAAGACCTCGCGAGTCGCCCGCTGATCACGAGCAACGCAGACAATTTCACGCTCGTATATCTATCGGCGGACCCGAACCGGAACCCGCTTTTCGAGAACCATCAGACTCGGAACGACCATGCGGTCAGCAACACGCTCGTCAACCTGCTCGGCGCGCTCGGGGACCCGCGCATAGAGGTTTATGCCGACCCCGCGGGCACGCCGAACCCCACGGCCGACTACGCCTGGTGTGGCGCCGCGGGCGAACCCGTGTGTCACGTCACCTTCAACGGTGAGTTGTACCGCGGCATGCGGAACGGCGTGAACTCGAACGCTGTCCCGACGCCGTTCTCACTGTGGTCGGAGCCGGGGACCGTCTTCCGTGATCAGCCTGCGACGCCGCAGCCTCTGCTCACTGCCGCCGAGGTAAACTTCCTTCTTGCCGAGGCTGCGCTCAACGGCTGGGGCGGTGTTGCACAGGACTATTATGAGGCTGGCATTCGCGCCGGTTTCGACCTGTGGAACGGCGCCAACGGGGTCAACCTCGGCAGCGGCGTCCAAAGCGCATATCTTGCCCAGCAAGGCGTCGCGTGGGGCAGCACACCGGTAGATGGCGCAGGCGACGACCGCGAGCTAATCGCGGAGCAAAAGTGGCTGGCGCTGTACACCATCTCACCAGAGGCTTATGCCGAGTACCGGCGAACCGGTTATCCCGACGAGATACAGCCCTCGATGGATGCCACCATCATCAGCACTGTGCCTGGCCGGATCCCCTATCCCGACGACGAGCAATCGCTGAACAAAGCAAATCGGGATGCCGCGATCGCCGCCCAGTCTGCACAAGGCGTGGATGGGACGTACAAAGGTCACGTGTGGTGGGATCGGTAGTAGTCGGTCGGCCACCGATCCAAATACGCATTGAAGGGGCCCGCCCCCATTACGGGGGGCGGGCCTCTTTTCGTCTGAGTTCCCATGCCGCTGCTCAGACACAGCGATCGCTGAAACGCGCGTGTCGGGCAACTCGGAGCTCGCGTGCACTCAATCCCCAATGCCGCCGGCTCGGCACCAGCGATGGATGAAAACGCTTGTGCCGGTAGGGACTGCCCGCGTCGGGCGTGGTTTACCCAGAGCGCATGAACACCAGGATCAAGCCATGCGCGTGCGTTCCGTAACCCGGCCGCTTCGTGAAGCCCTGAGGGTAAATCTCTACGCGCTCGACGTCGCTGGCGCGAAGCGAATCGAGGATGCATGTGTTCGTCGCCCGACTGCCATCAATGTAAACGTGCGGGTTCGCGGCGCCCCGGGTGTTTACGTTGCTCCGCAACCGGATCTCCGGGCACCGGTTCGCGGGAGGTAGCATGCGAAAGCCAGGTACCTTGCCCAACATCGCTGCCAACACAGCGCCTGGTTCGTCGTCGAGCGCGGGGCCAGCAAGGATGAAGGCCCCATCAGTCAGAGACGCGCGATCGTTCGCGCGATCACGCTGTACACTTTGGCTACCGAGCGAGGCGCATGCGGACGGTAACAGGATTGTGCCGAGCAGGGCGGCGAGGCCAATAGCATGATTGCGTTGAATAGTGCCCTCCTCGTTCCTTCACGCTCCTGTGCCGATGACCCAAACCTATGTCGACGTCACCCAGAACTGTCTCCCTCGGAAATCATCACTATAGCGCCGTGGTTGTGGCCCGCCCCCCAGCGATAGGTCGCCGTTGCGGCGTCGAGGAAGTGAATTGATGCGAGATCGCGCGCGCCTACTTCCCTCAACGTCTCGATTCCGC
>JBOHRM010000577.1:0-3463 GCA_050732715.1 Longimicrobiales bacterium | reverse complement strand
GTGCCGGCCCGTTACGCTCGTCAGTAACCTTCCGCAAGTCCGCCCTGGCGCGGGTCGGCGATGCCGTGCCAGGTGTCGGCGTGGCGTAGAATCGTGGGCGCGTTGCCGATGTAGCCGCTGAACGCGTCGACGGTGTGACCGAGCGCGGTCAGCCCCTCGATCTGCGCGGCCGTGAGCCCGTCCCGCTCGAAGTACAACACGTCCGGCAGGTGCTGGTGGTGGATGCGCGGCGCGTCGACGGCCGCGGCCAGCGGCATGTCGTAGTCGAAGACGTTCGAGATCACCTGGAACACGGCGGTAATGATGCGCGGCCCGCCGCGTGCGCCCGTCACCAGCCGCACCGCCCCCGCATCATCGACCACCACCACGGGCGTCATGGCGGAGAGCATCCGCTTCTCGGGTGCGATCGCGTTCGCTTCGCCCTGCACGAGCCCGAACATGTTCGGCGCTCCTGGCTTCGCCGTGAAGTCGTCCATCTCGTTGTTGAGCAGGAACCCTGCGCCTGAGACCGTGACCGCCGAGCCGAACAGGCTGTTGATGGTGGTTGTGAGCGCGACGGCGTTGCCGGCTTGATCGACGATCGAGAAGTGCGTGGTGTGGTGGTCCCGCTCGTCGCGTCGCGCGGCATCACCGGGCTGAACGGCGGCGGACGGTGTCGCCGCGCCGAGGTCGATGCTTTGGCGTAGTCGCTCGTGGTACGCGTCGGAGAGCAGGCGATCGCGGGGGATGTCTACGAAATCCGAGTCGCCGAGGTAGTGGTTGCGGTCGGCGAACGCGCGGCGCATCGCCTCCGCGGTCACGTGCAGCCCTTCGGTCGAGTGCCAGTCCATGTCGGGGAGCGGCAGGCCGTCCAGGATGCCGGTGATCAGCGCGAGCGTGATGCCGCCGGACGAAGCGGGCGGCATCGAGATCAGCGTGTGGCCGCGGTAGTCGAACACGATGGGCTCGCGCCATTTCGCGTCGTAGCGCGCGAGGTCGGCGTGCGTGATCAAGCCGCCGCCACGCCGCATCTCTTCGACGATGAGATCGGCCGTCTCACCCTCGTAGAAGCCGGTCGGACCGTTTTCGCCGATGCGACGGAGCACCGTGGCCAGGTCGGGGTTGTGCCAGCGGGCGCCCGCGCGGATCGGTTCGCCGGCCGTCAGAAAGAGCTCTGCCGAGCCATCGAAGCGCTGCAATCGATCCGTGGCGTCGCTGACCGCGTCGGCGAAGGCGTCGTCGGCGACGAAGCCGTCTGCCGCGAGCCGGATCGCGGGTTCGAGCAGCTCTGCCCACGGCCGCGTACCGAAACGCTGGTGCGCCTCCCACAGCCCCATGACGGCGCCGGGCACGCCTGACGCCCGATGTCCGGTCACGGACGCGTCCGTCGGCTCACCGTTCGTGTCGAGGAACATGTCCGCCGTCGCCGCCAGCGGCGCTTTCTCGCGGAAATCGAGCGCCGCGGTGCTGCCGTCGGCCATACGGGCCACGAGGAAGCCGCCGCCGCCGATGTTGCCGGCCTCGGGATAGACGACCGCGAGCGTGAACGCGGTCGCGATCGCGGCGTCGACAGCGTTGCCGCCGGCACGGAGCACATCGAGGCCCACGCGCGTGGCGAGCGGCGCATCGGTCGTGACCATCGCGGATCGGCCCGTCGCGACTGGCGCGTCGAGCGCGTACGGCCACGCCGCGGGCACGCGATCGGCGAACGCGGCGGTGGACGACGGCGCCCGTGCCGACTGCGGCGCGCCGGTGCAGGCGATCAGCAGCGCAGCGACGGGTGACAGCACTAAACGCTCTGCCATACACCCCCCTCACCCTGACCCTCTCCCCCGATCTGGGGAGAGGGGATTGGAAGGATGTCACGACCGGTTCTCCCAATCACAGCACACCCCCCTCACCCTGACCCACCGGTTCTCCCAATCAAAGCCCGAGCCGCGTCCCCAGCCGGACCAGGCCGTGGTTCGCGGTGTTGTTCTGGTCGCCGTCCCGCGGGTGGAACGCCCAGACCTGGCCGTAGTCGACAAAAAGGCCTAGACGCGGGACCAGGCTAAAATTGAGCCCGGCGCCGGCGCTGAGCGCGAAGTCGGCGTCCCAGCCGTCGAATTCGGGGGCGGTCTCGTCTTGCAGATCGTACGCGAATGCGCCGATGCCGCCGGTCAGGTAGATGCCGACGCGCCCGCCGCCGCCCGCACCGAGCCGCGCCGAGAGCAGAGCGGAGGCGACGCGCGCATCTCCGCTCGTTGTCGGCTCCGCGTTCCCGTCGTCGTGACGGTGGTATCGCGCGCTGCCGTACGAGCCGTCGACGCCGATGGCGATGAGCGGGCTCGTCACGATGTGCAGTCCGCCGCCGTACGCGAAGTCGCGGTCGAAGTTGTAGAACGCGTTCGTTTCGCCGAGCGACTCGGCGAACCCGCCGAACGACGTGTAGCCCCCGCCCCAGGCGGAGATGTAGACGCGCGGCCGGAACAGCGAGGTCTGAGCCGACGAGGGGGAGGTCGCGGCGTCCGCGAAGACTCCGGCGAAGGCGAGAACCACCACGCAGGCGGTCGACTTGGCTTTCATGGTATCTGCTTCATCCAGCGGGTGAGCGGGTTCGACCGAACGGTGTCGCGCCGGGTACTGCGGTGTGCTGATGTCCGTGCCCCATGCACCTACGCCCCACCCCACGCGACAGGGGTCACGTGGGGGCCACGGTCGCATGGAGAACCCGATCGAGCGTTCATGCGTCATCCATCGGTCTACGAATGCGGCATCGGCGCCGAGGCCGCGTCCGGCGTTACACCGGCAACACGTCGAGAGTTGCGTGGGGTAGTCAACGCGCGCGCCCAGGCGTAACTTCAAAGCTCCTGAGGCCCGGCAAATCTAGGCGCCTCGACAATGGTGGCAAGGCACCACACCGCATGGATCGACCCGAAGGCGACCGGCCGCTCGACGAGCGGCTGACCGAGCAGCGCAATCCGCGCAGCGCCCGTATTGACCAGCTCTCCACAGTCGAAATCGTCGACCTCATCAACGCCGAGGATCGCATGGTGGCCGAGGCGGTGCACGAGGAGCGCGAGGAGATCGCTCGCGCGGTCGACATCGTGGTCGACTGCTTCCAGAGAGGCGGACGTCTGTTCTACGTCGGCGCGGGCACGTCCGGCCGGCTCGGCGTATTGGACGCGGCCGAGATGCCGCCGACGTACCGGACCGACCCGGAGATGGTGCAGGGGATCATCGCCGGCGGCCACGCGGCGCTCGTGCGTGCGCAGGAGGGTGCGGAAGACCACCCGGAGGACGGGGCGACGGCGATCGACGAACGCGACGTGGGCCCGGACGACTTCGTGCTCGGCATCGCGACCTCCGGCACGACGCCGTACGTGCACGGTGCCCTCGGCCGTGCGCGCGAGCGCGGCGCGCGGACCGGGTTCCTCTTGTGCACGTATCCCACCGAACAACTCTTCGAGATGCACGACGTCGTGATCGCCCCGCTGGTCGGACC
>JBOHRM010000576.1:0-6506 GCA_050732715.1 Longimicrobiales bacterium | reverse complement strand
CACGTACACATGCCCTGCCCGTACACGTACACGTACACGTACACGTAAACCCACGCGAGCTTAGGACACGAGAACACGCGGCGGTAATCGCGAACTGGAGCACTAAGGGCTCGGAACGGATTGCGCGTGAGTCGCGCCGCGCAGCCGGACCGCGCGTTCGAGGTCGTCCCGCGCCTGAAGCACGCGACGGCGGATGTCCTCGGGCAGCGCTGCGCGCTCGGCGAGGAACGCATCGACCGTGGCGAGCGCGTCCTCCGTTGCGAGACCGCTGAGGAAGCCGTCGATCCAGCTCGGTAGGAAGAAGATGCGGCGGTTGTCCCGGATCCACTCGGTTCGGTCGAGCGCTGGCCGCAGGTAGCGCAGCGTCAGCTGCGTATGGCGCGGATCGTTGAACGCGCCGAGACTCGCCGTGACCCACTCCTCGTTGAGCGACGCGTCTTCGAAGAAGCGTTTGAAGTAGGCCTCCTTGTTCTGCCCGCTCGGCACTGCGGCGCCGGCGATGAACGCCAGCCGTTCGGCCTCGGGTGATCGGTCTCGCGCGCGCTCGGCCGTGTAAAGCGAATCCGCGGCGGGGTCACCGAGCGCGAGCAGTCGTGTGACGGCGGACCAACGACTCGGCTGGCCGAGCGGCTCACCGGCGAAGCGACGTTCACCGCTGAGGAAGGCGCGGAGCACCGCGCGCGCATCGTCACTCGTCGCGCCGTCGATGTACGCGTCAAGCGCGCTCTTCCTCACGCCGTAGTCGAGGTTCACATCGCCGGCACGGGCGAGCAGCATCGCCTCCATCTTCGAGGCGAGTCGCTCACCGTCTGGACCGTCGGCGATGTAGCGTTCGAGCGCGTGGCCGGCGCGGCCGATCACGGCGCCCGCGATCTGCTCGTCTCGCTCGGCGGGCAGCGCATCGATCGCGCGAGCAACAAAGGCGGCCGGCGCGATGCGGCCTTCGCGGACCAGCTCCCAAAGCGCGCCCCATGCGATGGTGCGCAGCAGATCGTCGCGCAGCGTGCCGGCATTCTCGAGCAGCCACTGCGCGGACAACGCGTCGGGTAGAAACAGCCCGTAGCCGTAATCGCCGTCGTTGGGAAGGATCCAGTCGGGCGCGGGCAGGCCTGCCGCATCCTCGACGATCGTGCGCTCGCCATCGAAAGCGACGGGGAGAAGCACGTCGTCACGGTCGTCGTAACCGATGCGAACCACGATGCGGCCCGGCCACCACCCCCCGGGATCGCCGTCCAGAACGTTGACGGGGCGTTGCACCAGCGCGAGCTCGCGGATGCGGCCGCCCTCGAGCGCAAGCGCCGTCTCGACGCGCGGCAGTCCCGGACGCAGGATGTACTGTTCGCCGAACTGCGTCAGCCCCTCGCCCGCGGCCTCGCCGATCGCGGAGAGCAGGTCCGGCCAGCGCGCGTTCGCATACGCATGCCGCCCGAGGAACGTCTGCAGCCCCGCACGAAACGCCGTGTCGCCGACCAGGAACTCGAGCTGCTTGAGCACGGAGGGCGCCTTGTTGTAGACGATTGCGCCGTAATTGCTCTTCGCGAGGTCGAGGTTCGGCAGCCGCTGCCACACAGGTGTAGTGCCGGCCGTGACGTCGACCGCGTAGGCGCTCGGCTTGTTGCGCAGGTAGAACGTCTTCCACGCGCCGGACTCGGGCTCGAGATCGGCTTGGATGCGCGCGGCCATGTACGTGGCGAATCCTTCCTTCAGCCACAGGTCGTCGAACCATGCCATGGTCACGAGGTCGCCGAACCACTGGTGCGCGACCTCGTGGTAAATCGTCGCCGCGCGGCCGAGCCGGCGCGCGAGCGTCGGCCGCTCCCGGAAGATGATCCGCGACTCGTTGTAGAAGATCGCACCGGCGTGCTCCATGCCGCCGAACGGGAACGCCGGCGCGAGCAGCATGTCCATCTTCGCGAAAGGATACGGCATGTCGAAGTACGCCTCGAGCCACTGCCGCGCCTCGCGGTTGATGCGCATGATGGTGTCGGCATCGACCTCCGAGGCGCGCGAGCGGCGGACGAACAGCCTCATCGGGTGCGCCGCCGCGGTGTTCGACTGCTCGATCACGCGTCCGTCTCGAATGGTCCTGTAACGGATGGGCACGCCAAGCGTCCCGCGGTACCCTTCGCGCAGCGCGGCATTCGCTGCCCCGGGCGATTCCTCGAACACGGTCCACGGCCCGGCCGCGAACGCGAATAGATACGTGCTGAGCGGACGTGTCTCCGCGAAATCCCACGTGATCGTGGCGTTGTCGCCGGGAGTCCGTCGCACGGATGGCGCGTTCGCGAGCACTTGCCAGTCCTCGGCCGCCGTCATGTGCAGCGTGAGCCGAGCCTTCAGGTCCGGCTGATCGAAGACGGGGAAGAGCTGTTGCGCGTCGGACGGCACGAGCAGCGTGTAGAGGTACCGCGAACCGTCGGTCGTGTCGTCGTAGCGGATGATGCTCGCACCGGCCGGCGCGATCGCGGCCTGGAACGTGAACGCGACGCGGTTCGCGCCATCCACGAGATGCGCCGCGGGAATGCGCACGTGCTGCGAGTCCCACACCACGCCCGGCACGGCCGCGTCGTTCACGCGGACCTCGCTCAAGCTCGGACCACGAAAGTCGACGATGGCGTCGGCCGCGTCCGCGGCGCGCACGAAGTCGATCGTGACGGAGCCGGCCGCACGCGCGCTGTCCGTCACATCGAGATGGAGGTCGTAGCGGACGTCGGAGATCGTCCGCGCGCGCTCCTCGGCCAGCGCGTGCGAGACGCCGGGCACCGCGAGGTCGCGCATCGTCTCCGGATCCGTGCACCCGCCCAATGCCGCCACCGCGAGGCCGCCGATCAGCGTTCGCTGTCTCATCCTCATCCGTCGGGCCACAGCTCGAAGATGCCGATGCGGCTGATGCGCCCGCCGGGGCCGACCGCCCAGCCGCGGTCCGGCGCCGCGAACGAAACGGCCCAGTGATCGAGCGTGTCGAGCCGCAACCAGTGGCGACCCGCGTTCGTCGAATAGCTGATGCCGCGAGGCCCGACCGCGACGAGCGTCGGCGCCGGGGCGCCCGGCACCCACGCGGAGCCGTATGCCGCCCCGGGGAACGACGGCCGCCCTCCGAGTGCCCACGTAGTACCGCCGTCTTGCGTCAATGCGACGTTGTCCGTCACGGCCTCCGGCAACGCGTTGTCGCCGCCGAGCACTGCACCGTTGACCGAGTCACGAAACGCGACGGTGAAAATTCCGCCCGACCCGCTCTTCACGAGTGGCGTCTCCACCACGCTCCAGGTCCGGCCGCGGTCCGTCGTGCGCAGCACCCGCGCACCGCCGTCACTCGCGCCCGTCCCGATCCACGCGGTGCTGTCTCCGTGCGCGACGAGACACGTACCGCTCGCGGCGAAGCCGCCTTCGCCCTCATTCGCGGGCGGCAGCCGGTCGGGCGGGATGCGCGTCCAGGTCGTGCCGCCGTCCATCGTCTCGATCAGCAGGAACTGACCTTCGAATGAATCGCTGAACGCGATGCCGTGCATCGGATCCCAGAAATCGAAACAGTCGAAGAACCCATTCTCGTCCGTGTTGGTGAACTGCGTGGTCCACGTCGCGCCGCCGTCGGCGGTCCGATAGATGCGCGACTGCTCGCCCGGCCCGATGCTCAGCAGGAACGCGTTGCGCGCGTCGACGCCGTGCACGTCACGGAACTGGAGCGTGTCCGCGCCCGCTACCACGCTGCTGGTCCACGTCGCTCCGCCGTCCACGGTCCGCGCCCACGTGCCATCCGTGCCGCTGACCCAGACCACCGAGTCGTCGACTACGCTGATACCGATCAGCCGCGCACCGGTGCCCGAACCCTGCGGCTCGAGCTTCGGCGAGAACACCCACGGGCTGCGCTCTTCCCCCCTTTCGCACGCACCGAGCACCGCCACGAATGCGAACACCGCCCGCGCGATCCGCCGCGCGCGCGGCGTCGCGCGATTCCACAGCCCTGTCGTCCGAGTCACATTCGCCCCCGGCTGGTTTGGTTCACGGGAACCACCTGACGTTTCGTGCTTGCCGTCCTGGACCGACCAATGAAGATTAGATTCGGATGACGTAGATCATCAAGCGATGGATCCCGGTCGACAGAGTCGCAACCATGAAGACGTTCTACCTGCTTCGCCACGCGAAGTCGAGCTGGAGCGACGAATCGCTCGATGACTTCGAGCGTCCGCTCGCACCGCGCGGGGCCAAAGCCGCACCCCGCGTTGCGACGTACATGAAGGCCGAAGGCTGGATCCCCGATGTGGTGCTCTGCTCCGCCGCGCGCCGCGCCGTCGAGACGCTCGAGCTGATCTCGCCCGTTCTCGGCCTCGACAGCTCCGCCCGCATCGATCGTGACTTGTACCTCGCCGAACCCGAGATCATGCTCCAACGCTTGCGCGGACTCCCCGATACCGCGGCCTCCGTCCTGATGATCGGTCACAACCCCGGCGCCGAGACGGTGGCCCGCCGGCTCTGCGGCGACGGCAGGCAAAAAGCGGTCCGGCGCCTGCACAAGAAGTATCCCACCGCCGCTCTCGCCGTCCTGACGTTCCCCACCGACTCGTGGGCGCAGATCACGGAGGGCAGCGGCCACCTCGAGGCGTTCGTCCGCCCGAAAGACTTGTAGACCGCCGTCGCGAGCACGACGGCCCGCCGCATCCGTTTCAAGGTCGGAACTGAGCTCGGCTGCCGTCCTTGTGCCGGCCGTCGCCAGACCGCATCATACCACGCATCCAGTTCACAACCCCATGGGAAGCGCCCGCACGGCATAGGTTTGCGGCGATCCGAAGGAGTAGGACCATGCGCGTCGTCTCGGCTCGTTCCACGCGACCCTCCGCAGTCGCGCTCCTCGCACCTCTCGCGTTGTTCGCTTCGACCGTGCCCTCCGCCGTCATTGCGCAGACTCAGCCGATCGACGAGGAGTACACGGCGAAGATCGCGGAGGCGACCACCGAGCCGTTCTTCATCACGCCCCACGTCGATGACCTGCCGGCATCCGAGACCGTGCCGACACCGCTGGACGTGCTCGGCCACATCGCGGGTCAGCCGGACGTGCTCAGCTATCCGGAGGACGTGCACGGCTATATGCGCGCCGTCGCCGAGGCCTCGGACCGCGTCGAGGTGTTCAGCATCGGCACGAGCGAGGAGGGCCGCGAAATGATCGTCGTGGTCGTGGCGGACGAGGCGACGATCACCCGGCTCGAAGACTACAAGCGCATGACCGGCCAACTCGCGGACCCGCGCACGATCACGGACGAGGAGGCGAGACAGCTGTTCGGCGAGGCGAAGCCGATCTATTACGCCACTGGCGCGATCCACTCACCCGAGACGGGGTCTCCAGAGATGCTCATGGAGCTCGTCTACCGGCTCGCGGTCGACGAGTCGCCGTTCATCCGGGAGATTCGTGACAACCTCATCTTCATGACGACGCCGATTGTCGAGGTCGACGGCCGCGCGAAGGTCGTCGACCTGCACATGGCGCCGCGCAAGGACCCCGACGCCGATTTCGACTACCCACGCCGGCCGCTGTACTGGGGCAAGTACGTCGCGCACGACAACAATCGCGACGGCATGGGGTTGCAGCTCGAGCTGACGAACGCGGTGCTCGAGACGTTCCTCGAGTACAAGCCGACGGTGATGCACGACTTGCACGAATCGGCCTCCTACCTCTACACGTCGACGGGCCGCGGACCGTACAACGCGTGGATCGATCCGATCGTGGTCGAGGAGTGGAACCGTCTCGCGCACAAGGAAGTCAAGGACATGACGGCGTTCGGTGTGCCCGGCGTGTACACGCACGATTTCTACGACGGCTGGGCGCCGAACTACATGTTCTGGATCGCGAACATGCGCAATGCGATCGGCCGGTTCTACGAGACGCAGGGCTCGGGCAACGCGTCGACACGCGTCCTCGAGCTGAACGTCGAACGCCAGTGGCATCGCATGAACCCGCCGCTCGGTGAAGTCCTCTGGAACATCCGCAACAACGTGAATCTCCAGCAAAGCGCGCTGCTGATCGCGTTGCACGAGGTCGCGACGAATCGGCACGAGTTCCTCGAGAACTTCTGGCTCAAGAGCAAGCGCTCGATCGCGAAGCCGCGCGCGGAGGGCCCCGCGGCGTGGGTGTTCCCCGCGGAAGACCCGCGGCCGGGCCAGCAAGCGCGGCTGCTCGGCCTGCTCCAACGCCACGGCGTCGAGGTGCAGCGCGCCAACGAGGCGTTCACCATCGGCGAGCAGGCGTTCGGCGCGGGCAGCTACGTCGTCCGCATGGACCAACCGTACTCGCGCGCCGCCGACATGCTCCTCGACAAGCAGTACTACAACCCGGATGACCCCTCACCTTACGACGACACCGGCTGGACGCACGGTCCGTTGTTCAACGTCGAGACCGTACGTGTCGATGACGCGGCCGTGCTCGACGCGCCGATGACGCTCGAGACGGAGCCGGTGAAGGCGCCGGGCGGCGTGCAGAACGCCGAAGGCGCGCGCGCATTCATCATCAACTACAA
>JBOHRM010000575.1:0-6214 GCA_050732715.1 Longimicrobiales bacterium | reverse complement strand
GCTTCGAGTACGGTTTCAGCGTCGTCGCCCCGAAGACGCTGGTGCTGTGGGAGGCGCAGTTCGGCGATTTCGTGAACAGCGTCCAGGTCATCCTCGACCAGTTCCTCGTGGCCGGCCGTGAGAAGTGGGCTCAGGAATCGCGGCTCGTTCTCCTGCTGCCGCACGGCTACGAAGGCCAGGGGCCCGAGCACTCGAGTGCTCGCATCGAGCGCTTCTTGCAGCTCGCGGCGGAAAACAACATCTGCGTCGCGAACTGCACGCTCCCGGCCCAGTATTTCCACCTCCTGAGACGCCAGGCGCTGCTCGAGCAGCGGCGGCCTCTGGTGGTCATGACGCCGAAGAGCCTGCTCCGGCATCCGAAAGCAAAATCGACGCTCGGCGACCTGACAGCGGGCACGTTCCACGCCGTGCTCGACGATCCCGCGATCGATGATCCAGGGGAGGTCCGGCGCATCGTGCTCTGCTCGGGCAAGATCTACTATGACCTGCTCGCCGGACGTGACCAGACGATCGACGCGGCCGCGCCATTGCCGGCGTCTCAGGCTCCGCCCGGCGGCGCGAGCCGCTCGAGGCGTGACGGCCGCGGGATCGCGCTGGTCCGCGTCGAGCAGCTCTATCCGTTCCCCGCCGCCGAGCTGCAACGCCTGCTGGACCGCTACGACAACGCCAAAGAGCTTGTGTGGGCGCAGGAAGAGCCACGCAACATGGGCGCGTGGTTCTTCATGGAGCCTCGGCTAGAAGAGTTGATCGGCGCGACGATGCCGATCCGGTACGTGGGGCGGGTCGAGCGCGCGAGCCCGGCGGAAGGGTACGCCACGGACCACGAGACCGAGCAAATGCGCATCGTTGCGGATGCTCTAGTGGTCCACGGATCACTAGCGTCGCCGGCGGACCGCGGACGCGTCGGGCGTGCGAGTGCCGTTTCGGCAGGGAGGAAGAAGACCCGGCAGCAGACGGAGTAGCTCGTCACCGCCGGTGCGTGGCGGCGTCCTCCAACATCATGCTGTCGGCGTTGACGGGGTGCGGCTTCCGTGCGCGCAAGTCCGGGGTGTCTCGATCCGCCGCAGAGCGCCGGTCGCCACACGCATTAGGTGTGTCCCAGCCGAAGAAGCCCGACATCATCGGGGAGCGGAGATAAACCGGCGCACCAGCGGGCTGCCGCGGTTCGGGACTGGGCTGTCGCGCGTCTCGCCCCGATGTCGCGGCGCTCCACCACTGCCGCCACCACTCGACCTTCATCGGTGACCCGGCGGACTTTGGCGGGTCTTCGCACCGTGGGTCAGCATCGGGCCGCGGCTCCGTGTGTGACGTATGCACGGTCGGCGGCTCGGCGGCCGATCGGAATCCCGAGGACGCCGCCGCGGCCGGCCCGGCCGCGGCGAGCAATATTACAACCGTCGCACTTGCCAGAATCCTCGACGGCTCACGCATCGGTGTCGCTCCTTGGTTCGCTGCTGCGAGACGGTCGCGCAGGTCGATCCGGATGCTGTCCTGAGCGCGCTTCCATCATCCGATTAGACGCGCTTCGAGGGCGAAACGTTTATCCGGCTCGGGCATTTTCTATGTGGTTCCGCGGCCGCCTCCGAAGCGAGGCGACTCACGAGTAATACACGAGGGAGTTCCGCCGGCAGGCGTTCCCGTCCGACTTGCGACCATTTGGGCTATGGAACAACTTGCGTGTATGGGGCTATTGGTGCCGAGCCACTACATCCGGATTGTTCGAAGGGAGGTCGACGCATGGACCAGCTCTTCTTCGTCACGCATCCCGAGCCGTTGCTGCTCGAGGCGAAGCCGATCGAGCACGCCACCACGCCGAAGGGCAGTGTGGCGCTCGGTTACTTCTATGAGGGTCACATCCTGGCCCGCGGTTTCGTGGCGCCCGAGGCGCTCGACGCGATCCATGGTCTGCTCGCGAATCCGGTGTCGCTGGCGCTGGCGGCCGCCGAAGACGAGAACGGCAACATCGACGCGCGGGTTTGTCTGGTCCTGCCGGTGAACCCGGACGGGCTCGAAGCCTCGGCGGCAGACGAAGCGGACGAGCCGTGGAAGGCGAGCGTGCCGGCGCCGCCGGCGGAGGTCGAGCAGGGTTATGGGCCGGGCGAGTCGAACGCCGCGCCGAAGCTGGCGCTGCTGCCGATCGGGACGGTGGTCCGCGGCGCTCGCCAGCGAAATCACGACAACGTCGTCAGCGACGCCCGCGAGATGCTCGAGAACTTGCTTGCCGGCCGTAGCAGCGACGCGGTCCAGCAGGCGATCGAAGATCTGCTCGACAGTATTTGAACGGAGGGTTTGCGCGTTCCGGGTTGCGGGTTGCGGGTTCCTCCCCGCCCCACCACACCCGGGGGCGGATCAGGGGCGAACTCGCACGGCGTTGGTAGCGGGGTGACGGGCAACGCGCAACGCGTCGACCCGCAACCCGCGAACGCGTGCGGCGAAGATCGGTTCCGCGCGATCCATCGACGTCTGCATGCGGATCATCTCTCCTGCCTCGATGACGAGTGGCTCACGAAGCCGTGTCGTGATGCGACGGGGCGCCTCCTGGATCGGCCGCTCATCTGGAGCCGGAGGAACGGGCCGTGGCGTCGTGTGCCGGTGCTCTGGGTCGGTGCCGCACCTGGCAACGCGGGCGGTAAGGGCCGCGGCGATCTCGGTGCGCACGGGACGCGGATCCCGTTCGGCGGCGACATCGCGGGCGCAAATCTCGAAGTCCTGCTCGGCGCGATCGGCCTCGACCGCAATCGAACGTTCATCACCGCGGCGCTGAACCAGTTGCCGGCCCGCGGCGGCGGCGAACCGACGCTCGCCGAGCTGCGCCGGCCGGCGGGCGCCTTCCCGAGCAGCATTCACTTGCTCCGTGAAACGATCTTGGCGGCCGGCCCATCGCTCATCGTCGCACTCGGAAACATCGCATTGCGATGCATCGCCGCCGCCGCCGGCCCGCCCGTGCACGCGGATCGTCTCCCGTCGCTCGACCGGCTGCGCCGCCTCGGCGCAGAGCGCGGTGACTTGGCGCCACTCGCCAATCTCGCCGAGCGCGATGACGCGTTTCGCGACACCTGGTCCGCCGCGTGGCAGGACGCGCCGCTGGCCGATGTGCTTTGGCTCGTGCACCCCAGCGGTCAGAACATGAGCCCGTTCGCCGCCAAGAACACGCTCTTCCACAAGAGAATGATCGAGGCGCGCGACGCGCTGCGCGCCGTGGCACGGAACCGACCCGGCTGCACGATCGTCGCTGAACGGCCCGAGTTACCCGATGACGGAATCTACGCGTTGGCCGAATGGCGGGAACGGATCGCGCCGCGACACGCACGTCTCGACGCGTTGTGGCGGGCGCACGGCGTATGAAACGTTCGGCCCACCCGGTTGCCGAAAATGCCGGGAACGTTTAGCGTCTAGCCATCATGGTTTACTTCGCACGTATCCCGTTGCGGGCGCTGATCCCCACTGTCATCGTCCACCTCGCCACGGACGAGGGCGACGTCTCGTTCCGGGCTCGCTGGAAACGCACGCCGCTCGAGCTCCAGCGCTCGATCCTGTTCTGTCTACGGCGCGGCATGCCGCTCTGGTTCGAGGACGAATGGGGTCACAACCTTTGCTTCCGCCCCGAACGCATCCTCGCGGCCGCCGTCGACGGGCGGCCGGTCGGTTCCCGGTTGCCAATTCCCAGTTGACCGGTTTGACGGTCCCGTTGAGGCTAATGCGTTGGCGTTACAGGAACTGGAATCGCTGTTGACTGGGAACCGGAAACGGGGAACCGGAAACCGAACTAAAACTTCCACTCGACGCCGATGATCGGCAGGATCGGTATGTCCGCGAGGGCGCGGGGCTGGGGGTTGCTTTCGGCGCGGTCGAAATGGTAGAAAATCGCATCGCGACGGTCGAGCGCGTTGAGCACCTTCAGGTACGGCGTCAGCTCGAACGGCGTGCCTCGCCAGTCCCCCCGGAACGTGCGCGCGAACCTCGCATCGACCCTCAGATATCGCTCGTTCGGTTCGTTCGGAACCGATGGCACCGGTTCGGATGACGCCGACGACGCCGACGTTCGCGATGCGGCACCCGTCGGCCCGGTCGAGAACACCGGCGTCGTGACCGTCGGCTCCGGTATCGCGGTAAACGGCAGCCCGGCACCGTACGCGATGCTCACGTCAAAACCGCTGCCACCCGGCATCGGACCCGAAAGGCCCACACTCACGAGGTGCCGGCCCGCGAAGTCCTCGGGTGTCGATTCATCGCCGTCCCGGCCGGACCAGACCCAGGCGAGCGAGTAGCCGAACCACCCGGTCAGCGCGCCTGCATCACGGCGCACCCAGAGATCGATACCGGATGCCTCGGCGCTTTCACCGCTGACGGTTGGCAGATCGTCGTACTTCTTGTAATAGCCCTCGATGTCCAGACGTATCGCCTCGCCGAGGTCCTGATCCAGCGAAAGGACGACGTGGGATGCTCGGGCCACCCGCATCGGCGGCGAGGCCGGCTCATCCTCGATGTCGAACGCCGGCCGCGATTCCGGGACACGCACATACTGCCGGTATCGGCCGGCGGAGAGCGTCAGTGCGGCACGATCGGACACCATGTACGTGGCCGATGCGCGAGGCGCGAGTCGCACCCGTGAACCATCGACCGAGAACATGTCGGCGCGGAGCCCCGCATGCAGCCTCAGCCGAGACGAAGGGTTGACGGCGCCGTCGATGTAGACGGCCGCGACATCACGGTAGCCTGTGTCGTCGGACGTAAGCAGGCGTGTCGAATCGGCGGTCCAGATGTTGGCGTAGTCGAACGCGAGCCGCTCGAACGACGTGCCGTAGTCGATCCGGCCGAACGCGGTCGGCCGAGTGTAATCGGCAGTCGCGCGCACCCGCTCGATCCCGCCGCGCGTGATGATACCCTCGCTTCCCGTCACCGGCAGCTCGGTTTCGAACCGGCCAGCGGCAAGCGTGTAGAGCGCCTCGGCGCCGAGCAGCTCACCGAGGTAGCGGACCGAACCGGCCGTGTTCCCCCACTCCGCGATCTGATCTCCGGTGCCGACGCTGTCGAGCTGGACGTTTTCGCGATTGTAGAAGCCGGTCACGCTGAACATGTCGCCGTTCGGCAGCTCGATGTCGATGCGCCCGACCACATCGCCGTACGCGTAGGGGAACGGATCGCCGACGAACGGCTTTGCTCCGAGCCCGTGCACGCCGCGGCCACTGACGAGATAAGAGACCCATGGGCCAACCGGACCTTCGAGCACCCCGCGTGTCGCGAGCATGTCGAAGCCGAGGTCCATCCGTTGCCGCTGCGGCCGGCCAGACCGCGTCTCGAGGTCCATGACATAGGACAGACCACCGTCATAGCGGGCGGACGCACCGCCGAGCTGTAACGTGGCCGATCTCATGATCTCCGGCTCGAGCGCGTTGATCAGCCCGCCAATGTGGAACGGCGCGTGGACGGGTGCCCCGTTCAGGAGCACGAACTTGAGGTCGGCCTCGGCCCCGCGGACGAATAGCACATCGGATGGGTCGATCGGCTCCTGGCCGACCGGAGCTTCGCGTGCCGCATCGGCCAACCCGAGCTCGGCGACGCCCGGCGTGGCTTCGAGCGTCTTCACGGCCGCGGGGCCGATCTCCGGCGCCGTGGTCGACACCGTGTCGCGTAGCGCCCGGGACAACTTGCCCGCTTGAGCCAGCACGGTCGGAAGCTTGACCGGTCTCAGCTCGAGCTCGAAATCGACGTACATGTTCTGACCGGACGCGACGATCAGCTCGACTTCGTGCGGCGCGTGGTCGACGTGCGTGGCCCGCACCAGCCGCCGGCCCGCTGGGATGTCCGCCAGCGTATAGAATCCGAGACTGTCCGTCTGGACGCGCGTGCCCGCGCCGCCGCCCGCTACCACCTCGACCACCGCGTACGACAGCGGCGCACCGGTACCCGTGCTCGTGACCTGCCCCCAGACCAGCGTCGTCGCAGGGTCTTGCTGCACTATTGCGATCGTCGCGGCAAGCGAAAAGGCAAGGCTTGCGAACATTCTGGATCCGCTGACCGTTAACGTCGAGGTTGACGCACGCGCACGAGCAGACGCTCGAGCTCCGGGGCCATCGGTCTGCCCTCCGCGGTCAATTGGCCTTTAGTATGAACCTATAACGAAAAGCACCCGGCGGGGCAATCCGTCGGGTGCTCTCGGATATCGTTGGGGCCGCGGGCGCCGATCGAGCCGCCGGCGGCGGGCCGCGCTCAG
>JBOHRM010000574.1:0-1811 GCA_050732715.1 Longimicrobiales bacterium | reverse complement strand
CAGCGAGGGCGTGCCGTACGCCGTACAGCTCGCGCACGTCTACGAGGGCGATGAGCTGGACGAGGCGTTCAAGTACGGTGGGTTCGAGATCACGCTGCGCGAGCTGGGCGTGATCGGGTCATGGCTGCGTGACGTCACGCGACCCGACGAACCCGAACCGATTCGGAGAACCGCATGACGCCGACCGCGAAGCTCGCGCGCCTGCGCGCGGAGATCGCCGAGATGGCGCGGAAGCGTGAGCTGCTGCGCAGCCACGGCGTCTGCACGGTGGCGCTCGACCGCCAGCTCGCCGCGAAGACGCGCACGCTCGCGCTGCTCGAGGGTGTCGCCGCCGAGCTCGAGCGCGTGACCGGCGCGCGCGCGGCCGGTGCAACACGCTGGCAACACGCTGGCGAAAACTCCGCCAGAAACACCGAACCGTAGGAGGCGAAATGGCCACGAAGAAGACTTCGAAGACGAACGGCGCGAAGACGCCGAAGACGCGGGTGCCTGCGCACGGTCGCGGCCGACTCCAGGTCGGCAACTTCGGCAACGCGGGCGGCGACCGGCCGCCGAACGCGATCCGCGCTCTCTTACGCGAATGCGCGTGGGCCGCTGCCGAGGAGCTGCTGAAGCGGTTGCGCAACCCGAAGACGTTGCGCCAGCTGAGCGTCGGCGAGTTGCGTGCGATTCTCGACAGCGCGGGCCGGCTGGCGGTCCCGCTCCACATCAAGAGCGACGGCGCGCCGTTCCCGGTCGCCGTGATCGGCCCCTACACGCAGCTCCGGCCGCCGCCGGCGCAGCACGATGACGGCGAGCCCGGCGCGTGATCGAGGGGCACTGAGCCTGAACGACGAGGAGGTCATGATCTACGTCGTGCCGGACCAGCCGGACCCCGCCCCGAAGGGCACGAAGATGCCGAAGGAGCCCGGGACGCGGCATCAAGAGGCCGACTCGCGCACACCCCATCAGGAGCGCCGTCGATGATCGACCTGTTCCGTCAGCCTTGGAAGAACGCTCGCGCGACCTGTTCCGACTGGTCGGTGTCGATCGCCAGGCCATCCAGCTCGTTGAGCCGAAGGCAGGCTTCGCGTATCGCGAGCCACACGTCCTGGTACAGCCTGGGATGTTCGTCGTCGTCATGTCGGCCTCCACGGTGCAGGTGATGGTGGCGCAGCCCCTCCGGCTGCTGCGTGGAAGCTTCAACGTGACGAATTCCAGCACATGACGGATTTCGTGTTAACACGAAAAGGCACTAACACGATTCGTGTTACTCGCCGTCGCCTCGGTCGCCGCCAGCACCGCGCAGCCACGCCTCGACCGTCTCGGCATCCACGCCGTCCACGCCAGCCCTCGCGCGTGCACGCGCGTGGCGCAAGGCCGCCCCAGGCGTGCGTGGGCGCTTCGTCTACTTCCCCTCACGCGGGGCCTATCAACCGGCAACCGCTTGCACATCAACGGGATGACGGATGTTGGAGTCTGCAAATGATAGCGGGCTGATCGTCGGCTGATTCATGTGGGTTGACGCGGGAAGCCGGCGGAACGCAATTTGGTCGTGCCATGCCGGGTACGCGGTGACGCCTAACGCGGGGCACCGGGTGGTCATCCACGACACCTCGCCGCGAGCCCGACCGATCTGTACGCCCCATCGAGCAACGCAACGCTGAAGCGAGACATACGTCGCGGGGAAGATCCTAACGCGCGGGCCGCCAGGCCGGTTCTTCCTCCATCGTTTGCCTGTCCATCGCCAGCAGCGAGGAGTGCACGATGTCACGCAGTTCGGGGAGCCCGTCGTCGTCCTGTGGTGGGTGTGTTGACCGACAGTACCGAGC
>JBOHRM010000573.1:0-2748 GCA_050732715.1 Longimicrobiales bacterium | reverse complement strand
AACGCACGCGAGGCGATCGAGAGCCTGCGACCGTGGTTCCTTCGGGCGTCGCTCGGCGAAGCTCCCGTGGTGTACGTCGATCACGTCCGCTATCACCACATGTCGGACCTCGAGGCGATCGGCAGCGAGAGGATCGTCGAAATCCGGTTCATGCGGCCGCTCGAGGCGTCGAGCCGTATTCTCAACCCCGGCAGGACCGGCGCGATCGTGATCACCACGGCCGCGGATCCCACGCGAGCCAAGTAGACGCGGCCCGGGGCGAGGCCGCCGTGGCACTGGTGGCGGCGGATGAGGAGGAGCCGGCTCGACGCGGCCCAATATGGCGTGATCTGCGCCGATCCCACGCGTCTTTAGGTGCGGAGAGCCGGCCGCCCGCCGGACCCCGTTGCAAGTCACCGGGCGTTCTTCGGTCCGACAATCGAAATCGGCCTGCTGGAGGAGCGTCCCGACCCAACATTTGAGGAGATCGCCATGCGTACGTACGCCATCCGCGCGCTGCTGCTCGCGCTCACTGCCGGCCCGCTCGCGGGTTGCAGCGACCAGGGGCCCGAGAACACCGTCCAGGAGGTCAGCGGTACATGCACGAGCCTGTGGAACCCGCCGCCGGTGCCGCCCGCGGGCGTCCACCGCCAGATCGACGTCGGCGTCTGCGAGCTCACACCCTTCGGCCGTGTTCTGCTGGCTGGAGAGCTCGAGATCGATTTCGCGGCCGGGACGCAGACCGGCACGCGCACCTTCACCATCATAGGTGGAGACGAGCTGCACACCGAAGTTGTGGGAGGCTCCAGTATTCGGCATGAAACGACGGTCAGCTTTTCCTCCACCTTCCGGATCGTCGGCGGGACCGGGCGTTTCACGAGCGCGACGGGCGAGCTCGGCGTGGAGGGGGTGGCGGACTTTACGACAACCACGTCCGAGGCCTTCATGAGCGGAACCGTCAGCTACTAGCGGGAGAGAAGCGGCGGAGCGTGATCAGCGGCGAAAGCGGATCGAGCTCGCGTGCCTGGCGAATATGATCCAGACCCGACTTGAGCCGCGCCGCGGAACTGTCGGGTGAGTCTCGCCCCGTCCTGGCGCTCCTCGCGATGGCCTACGCGGCCGCAGGCGATCGCGACACGGCCCGGGCGATTCTGGGCGGGCTCGAGGCCCGCGCTCGAGCCAGCTACGTCCCGACAACCTCGCTGGCCGCCGCGCACCTCGGTCTGGGCGATACTGAAACAGCGCCCGACCTGCTCGAGCGAGCTTATAGTGAGCTCGCGGTCCACTTGGCCTTTCTCAAGATCGACGCGCGCTGGAACGACCTGCGGGCAGAGCCGCGGTTCAAGGCGCTGTCACGGCGCCTCGGGCTCGAGGCCGACTGGGCCCACGGGCGCTTCTGACCCCTAGTTCATAAGTGCGAACCACTACGAACGGGAGCGGACCAATACTCCGTCGGTTGTGACCATGCGTGGGGACCTGGCTGAGCCCGGGCGTGCGGCGTTCCGTTATGGCGCCTGAAGTTGGCTCCAGGCCGAGCGCTGCGTCGTGGCCTGAGGGTCGTGCGCCGGCGTCTGTGCGCGCGACCTCGAACGCTGTGAAAATCCCGCTTCACTGAACTCGCGCGCTCGGTTGGATGTTCGCGTTCAGGCGGAATAGATTGGTGGGGTCGTACCTATCCTTCACGGCCACGAGCCGGGCGTGGTTCTGCCGATAGTTATCCTGGATCGCGGTATCGGTGTGCTCGAGCTCGAGATCGTTGACGTAGAAGCCATCGGTGAACGGCTCGATCTCGGTCCAGAACTGTCTGATCCAGCGAATGTGCTCCGATGGATCGTCGCCATGCCGCCATCCGACCAGGCACAGCATGTTGCCGAGCACGTTGCGCTGCGGCAGGGCCGTCGCGTCGGCCGCCACGCGATTGATCGCACCTCCGCTCGAAGGGATGAAGACAGCAGTTGAGCGGGCGGGGTGCCCCTCGAGCCCATCGGTGATCGCCTCGATGAGACGCTGCGGAACGTCCCGTATGAAGCCGCTCTTCGTGTACATGCCCAGCGCGCGGGGATCGTCGAAGTCTCCGGACCGCTGGACGGCGGTGTAGTCCATCGCCTGCACGGTGTCGGCGAGAGCACCGCCGAGGCTGCGGATCGGCGCGAGCGCTTGCTCGGCCTGACCGGGCGCGCCCGAGTAGCAGACGTGAAAGCCTGCCACCGGGTCATCACCGCCCGGAGGCCACATCAGAAAAGGATCGAGCTGCAGCTCGTCGGGAGCCGCGGGGCCGTAGTCGGCGAACAGGTTCAGCACGTCGCGCGCACGTAACATCGGGAAAACGACCTCTCCAGCCAGAACCTGACGCTGCATCGGATGGAGGCCGAACTCGAATGAGGTCACGATGCCGAAGTTGCCTCCGCCGCCCCGCACGCCCCAGAACACATCGGGGTTCTCTGACTCGCTGGCGTGCCGCAGCTGGCCGTCGGCGGTGACGACATCGACCGAGACGAGGTTGTCGATCGACAGCCCGTAGCGGCGAGCCAGCCGCCCGAAGCCGCCGCCGGTGACTAGACCGCCCACACCCGTATGCGAGACCGTGCCGAGTGGCGTCACCAACCCGTGGGACATCGTCTCATGGTCGACGGCGGCCAACAGGCTTCCACCCGTCACCCGCGCTCGCCGTGACTCTGGATCTACGTGAACGTCGCGGAACGGGGAGAGATCGATCATCATTCCCCGGTCACACGTCGACTTGCCCGAGAAGCTGTGGCCGCCGCACTT
>JBOHRM010000572.1:0-3189 GCA_050732715.1 Longimicrobiales bacterium | reverse complement strand
GCACAGCAACGCTTACTCGGCGTGGCTCGAGATGGGTGCGCCGCAGCAGGTGTCGCGAGCGCAGCGCAAGACGCTCGAGCACGCCGGCCAGCTGCAAATGCTGACGTCGCCAGCGTGGATCGAGGTTACGGACGGCGATGCGACCATCGAGCTCGAGCTGCCGCATCAAGGCGTGTCATTGCTTCAGCTCTCCTGGCGGAGCAGTCCAGCAGCCGTGCCGTGACCGAGCTTCGACTGTGTACGTCATGGCCAACGTCACGGTTGGTGGCAGTATGCTCACACCAAGACGCCAAGTGCGCGAAGGGATCGCCAAGCGTTCTTTGCGGGTCCTTGGCGGGCTTCGCTCCTTTGCGAGAGCATTCCAAACTCGCCCAGGCCTTTCATCGACAGATGATGCCGTGCGGCGCCGTGCAAGAATGACCGAAACGAGAACAAGGACAATGGCGCGAATTGACCGGTTGCGTCGGCTCGCAGTTGCGGCCGCGATCGTACCCTGCATCACGTTCAGCCTTGCGGCGCATGATAGCGTCACCGCGCAGGACGCCGGGCCCGCTCCTGACGTCGCCATCCAAGTCGACCTCGACCAGCGGGTCGGCGACATGACGCCGATATGGGCGTACTTCGGATACGACGAGTCTACGTTCACCTATCTGCCGGACGGCAGGAACCTGCTCAGCGAGCTCTCAGAGCTGAGCCCCGTGCCCGTCTACGTCCGCACCCACAACATGCTGACCTCGCACGAGGGACCGCCGGTCGCGCTCAAGTGGGGGTCCACGAACGCGTATACGGAGGATGAGAACGGCAACCCCGTCTATGACTGGACGGATGTCGACCGGATCGTCGACGTATGGTTCGAGCGCGGAATAAAGCCGCTGATGGAGATCGGCTTCATGCCGAAAGCGTTGTCATCGAATCCCGAGCCGTACCGGCACAACTGGTCACCCGGCGATCCCTACGCGGACATCTGGACCGGCTGGGCGCACCCGCCGGAGGACTACGAAAAGTGGGCCGAGCTCATCTATCAATGGGTGCGCCATTCGGTCGAGCGCTACGGCGCCGATGAGGTCTCGACGTGGTGGTGGCAGGTGTGGAACGAGCCGGACGCCGGATACTGGGCCGGCACGGATGAGGAGTTCTTCAAGCTGCACGACTACACCGCGGATGCGGTCAAGCGCGCACTGCCCGCCGCACGCATCGGCGGACCGCACGTCACCGGCGCGTACTCGCGGCGACAGGGCGCGTTCCTGCGCGCGTTCCTCGAGCACTGCCGTAGCGGGACGAACTACGTGACCGGCGAGACGGGCTCACCGCTCGACTTCATCGCGTTCCACGCGAAAGGCTCGCCGCAGGTCACAGATCAGGGCCACGTGCGCATGAGGATGTCGTTCCAGCTGCGCCAGATCGCGGCCGCGTTCGAGATCGTGCGCTCGTTCCCCGAATTCGGCGACCTGCCCGTCATCATCGGCGAATCAGACCCCGAGGGCTGCGCCGCGTGCTCGAGCGTCGTCTACCCGCACAACTCGTATCGCAACGGCACGATGTTCTCGAGCTACGTCGCATCTTCCTTCGCGAAGAAGTACGAGCTCGCGGACGAGATCGGCACGAACCTCGTCGGCGCGGTCAGCTGGACGTTCATCTTCCCCGACCACCCCTACTTCGCAGGATTCCGATCCCTCGCCGCGGCCAGTGTAATCGGCAAACCCGTGCTCAACGTGTTCCGCATGTTCGGCATGATGGGCGGCGACCGCGTCGCCGTGCGCCGGGACAACGCGTACACCGCGCGACGCGTGATCGCGGAGGGCGTGCTCGCCGAGCCTGACATCAACGCGCTCGCGAGTCGCGACGGCAACGTGGCATCGATCATGATCTGGAACTATCACGACGATGACGTCAAGGCGCCGCCCGCGCGCGTGCGCCTCGACCTCGCGAACGTGCCGGCCTCACAGGCGATGCTCCACCACTACCGCATCGACGAGACCCACAGCAACGCCTACACGAAGTGGCTCGAGATGGGCGCGCCGCAGCAGCTCTCACGCGAACAGCTCGCGTCGCTGCGCGAATCCGGCCACCTCGAACTGCTCACCTCGCCACAGTGGGTCAACCCGCAGGAAGGCGCGCTGAACATCGCGCTGGACCTGCCACGCCAGGGCGTGTCTCTGCTCCAGCTCACGTGGGAAGACGAGCCCGGTACAGTTCCGTGACGCTAGAGGCCGCGGACCAGCTGCATCACGAGACCGACGTCCGGCGCGCCATCGTCCAGCCCGACGAGCAGTGCGCCGCGAATGTGCCCGAACGTCACGGCGTAGTCCACGCCACCGCTAAGCGCGGCGTAATCGAATTCGGTTTCGATGCGCAGCTCACCCACGAGATTCAGCTGATCCGTTGCACCGTAGATCGCTCCGCCACCGATATTCAGGGACGTCTCTCGTCCACCTGCGTCGACGTTGCCCTGGGTGCAGACGGGCAGGTAGATCCCGGGGATGCAGAACCCCGGGGTGAACGAGCTCGGCGTTTTCACGAAGTCGATGCCGAGGTTGCCCGCGAGCGCGAGGCGCTCATTGAGATCATAACGCAGCGCCCCGAACACACCGAAATCGAGTGTGTTGCCGCCGACCTCCGACTCGCCGATCGGCAGATCCGTATATCCGCCGACGGCGATGTCCATCACGTCGCCGGCATCGTTCAATGGCAAGTCATCGAACAGGTATTGGCCGGTCACCAACAGATCGGTCAATCCCGAGCTGCCGTCGCCTTCATCAGGGCTGCTCCGCAAAAAGCCGAGCCGGCCCTGTATCTCGATCTGCGGGGTGAACGCATAGCCGCCCATGGCGTCGAGCTCGATCGCATTGCCACCAGGGTACTCCTGGGCCGACGCCGCTCCTCCCACATAGCCCGTCCTCGAGATCAGCGCATCCGAAAAGAAGGACTGAAACAGCCGCACGTCCTGTGGATTCGACTGCACCTCCTGCGAACCCGTCGGTTCACTCGCCTGCGCGGCGCCCTCACCCGCGCTCAGGCCGGCAAAGAGCGAGACCACCGTCAGGGATGAGAGCAGCCCTTGTCTCGAGGCCATGATTCTTCTCCGATGATTGCCAGACGGGAGTACAGCCACCTGCCGGATGACGGCCAGGGAACGGGAATCTGTCCCCTCTGTCCTGCGCTAGCAAGACCGCCAACTCAACGTTAGCT
>JBOHRM010000571.1:0-7303 GCA_050732715.1 Longimicrobiales bacterium | reverse complement strand
CGGAGCAGCGGCAGCTGTTCAGTGCAGTCACCGCGTGGACGTCGTCGGACGTCGTTCTCGATGTGGGTGTGGATCGCGAGAGTTTGCAGAGCGCATACGCGACCTATGTAACGTCGGACTACTTCGCTGTGCTGGGCGTGCGTCCGATCGTGGGTGTGGGTTTGCCGACGCCGATATCGGATCGCGGCGTGCCGGAGTTGGTGGCTGTAATCAGCCACACGATATGGGATCGCCACTTCGGCAGGGCGCCCGACGTGTTGGGCAGGACCGTCGAAGTCAACGACGTCGCCGTCACGATTGTTGGTGTGGCACCACCCGGATTCGCCGGCACACGGATGGGCAGCTCGCCAGTGAGGGTCTGGCTGCCGCTCAACACGCGGTCTGTGTTACAGCACGCGAGCGGGGCCGTTCTCGAGAGTCACGACTCCACGCTGTTCGGTGTGGCCGCCCGACTGGCGCCCGGCGTCCAGCCGGGCCAGGCGAGACCGGTCGTGCAGGCAATTTCCGCGCGGGCGGCGCAGCACCCGACCGAGCGGCCAGGGCGTACGCTGTCCGCCGACGTCGTCACGCTTCTGGCCAGCAACTATTTCCCACCGTCGGGCGAGCGGCCGGGCATGGCGGGCAGAATACCGTCGTTGCTGATTCCGCTGCTGTTCCTCTTGGTACCGTGCACGAACGTGAGCACGCTCCTCGTCGGTCTCGCACTCGCACGACGCCGTGAGATCGCGGTGCGCCTCTCACTGGGCGCGACCCGCCGCAGGATCGTTCGACAGCTCGTTACTGAGAGCATCCTGCTCGCTCTGGCGGCGGCCCTTCTTGGACTGGCCGTGATCGCCGTGCTGCTCGAGATGTTCGCCGCAAGGGTGCCGGGTGTGCAGCTCGTTCTGCCGTGGCCAGCGGTGGCTTTCGCGTTCGGCCTCGCGACCGCGACCGGCATCATCTGCGGTCTCTCACCGGCGCTGCACGCCACACGCGTCGCGGTTACGGACATCCTGAAGGACTCGGCGGCCGCTGTCGTCGCGCGGCGGTCGCGACTGCAGCCCGGACTCGTCGTCGCCCAGATCGCGATGACGCAACCGTTGCTGCTTTCCTTCGGCGTCGGACTCTTCGAATTGCAGTCGCAAATACGGCGTCAGCCGACACTCGCCTACGCCGACCGCATCATGGAGGTGAGCTTCAACACCAATGAGCGGTCGGATCGCGAGGAGATTCTGGGGCGGGTGGAGGCGAGGTTTGCGGCGCTGCCGGGCGTCGAGGCCGTGGCACGGCGGGCCGATCGGGAGGATCATTTCGAGGTTGCCGTGCATCCCGCGGACCGGACCGGACGGTTCGAGCACGAGGAGCGTTTCGCGCTTCGAACGCGTGCTGCGCCGCCCGGCTATTTCGCGCTGATGGGTTTTCCGGTCATCCGCGGGCGCGATTTCACCGCGACTGATCGAAACGATGACCGTCTGGTCGTGATTGGTCGCGATCTCGCCCAGCAGCTTTGGGGCGCCGCGGATCCAATCGGCCGGCGATTGGTTCCCGTCGGAGGCGAGCCGGGCAGGCCTACCGAGCTCGTCGTAGTCGGCGTCGTCGATGACGGAAGGGAAGCACCGGGCGGCCCCGGTGGATACGAGGGCTTCAGGCCAGGTCTCGGCGGAAGCACCCTGGTGCGCACGCGCGGGCCGGCGCAAGCCATGATGCCGCTCATCCGGTCGATCGCGCGGGAAGAAGCGCCGACGTTGCCGGTCACGAACCTCACGACCCTCGCGGCGGCCGAGGCAAGACAGCGGACGTTCTTCAAGAGGCTGAGCGCGGGCCTCGCCATTGCCGGCAGTGTGGCGCTGTTTCTGTGTGCAATCGGGCTTTACGCGGTGGTGGCCTTCGCCGTCGGTCAACGCAGGCGAGAGATCGGCATCCGCACGGCACTCGGCGCGGATCCCCGGCGGGTCACGCAGATGTTCTTCCTGCGCGGCCTACGTCTCAGCTTCTTCGGGCTGGTGATCGGCCTCACTCTCAGCTACGTGTTCGTGCGGATCATGAACGCGTTCACGGAGGGCGGAGTTTCATCTTCAGGGCCGGACCCGCGGGTGCTCGGGGCGCTCGTGACCGCCGTGGTGCTCGTCGTGGCATCCATCGCGACGTGGATTCCTGCGCGACGCGCCGCCGGCGTGGATCCGGTTCGCATACTCAATCAGGGATAGGGGATAGCGATAGCCCGGGTGCGGCGCTAGCGTACTGGGGTTGGCACGCGCGTTGCCGGTCGATAACGGCACCGGATCCGTGAGGGGGACGCGTGGTGAACCTCAGGCTGGACAGCAGCCAGGCGACGATGCTCGCCGAGATTCTCGAGAGCGACTTGGGTGAGTTGCGCGCCGAGATCTCGCATACCGACAGCCCCGATTTCCGAGCGCAGCTCAAACGCCGAGAAGCGCTCATCAAAGACGTTCTCGGACAGTTGATGGGTGGACCCGACGTTCCCGCGTCGGACTGACCCGTTTTCGGCCAGACGAGAAGCGGCGGCGGGGCCGATGATGCTGCGTTTCGCGGTGATCGGGGTAAACCTTGCCGAGCCGTGACCCGTAAGGGATAGGACACGACTGCTCGGAGGGGGGACCGACGAAGCCGATCGCCATCGCGGCGTTAGTCGCATCGTTCGCGTCTGCAGCGCAGGCGCAAATTCAGCTGCCGCAGCCGGTTGGCTACGTTAACGACTTCGCGGACGTGATCCCGCCGGAGACGGAGCAGCAGATCGAACGCGTCATTGACGAGGTGCGGGCGAAGTCGGGCGGCGAGATCGTCGTGGTGACGCTGCCCTCGCTCGAGGGCCGGACGCGGGACGAGGTCGCGCTCCAGATCGGGCGCGAATGGCAGATCGGCCGGGCGGGCGAGCCGGGCGATCCTGCGCGCAACACGGGCATGGTCGTGCTGGTGGTGCCGAAGGAGACGTCGCCGGACGGCAGCGGCCATCTCAAGATCGAGACGGGGATCGGCACGACCACGTTCATCACCGCAGCCCAGGCGGGCCGAATCGCGGACAACCTGATGGTGCCGGAGTTCGCCCGCGGCGACTACGGCAACGGCATCCTGCTCGGCGTGGCGGGGCTCGCACACGAGTACGCCGATCGCTTCGGCTTCGAGCTGACGGGTGACGTGCCACAGGTCGAGACGCCGCAACCCGAGCGGCGGCGCGGGCTCCCGGCATGGGTGCTGCTGTTGATCCTGCTGTTCATCATCATCGCGTCCTCGAGAGGCGGCGGGGGACGGGGCGGCCGCGGCAGGCGGAGCGCATGGCCGTTGTTCATCCCGTTCGCGTTGGGCCGAGGCGGCTGGGGTGGCGGTGGGATCGGCGGGGGATTCGGCGGTGGCGGCTTCGGTGGGGGTGGATTCGGCGGCTTCGGTGGCGGCGGCGGATTCGGCGGCGGCGGCATAGGCCGGAGCTGGTGACCGGCGCGGCGGCGGTCGGTTGGCGGCGGGCGGTGCCGTCGCACGCGGTTGCCTCGTGCGCCGTCGAGGTCGGCGGACCGGCAGCCGCGACCACGGCGTCGCATGTGGATCCCGATGAGGAGTGGGAGCGATGAAGGAACCGCGGAAGGCGGCACAGGACCTGGCGCGTGACCTGGCGGGCGAGTTCGGTGACGAGCTGCGTAGCGTTCTGCTCTACGGCTCCATCACACGCGACGAGTACGTCGATGGCGTGAGCAATGTAAACGTGCTGGTTCTGCTCAACGATATCTCGACGCGAACGTTCACGCGCGCGGGTCCGCTCGCACACCAGTGGGAGAAGGTGGGGCTCATGCCGATGCTGCTCGAGCGAGAGGAATGGGCGCGCGCATCCGATGTGTTCGCAGTCGAGGTGCTCGACATGATCGGCGCGCACGAGGTGCTGCACGGCGACGATCCTCTGGATGGCCTCACGGTCTCGAAAGACGCGCTGCGGCTCCAGGCCGAGCGCGAGCTGCGCGTCAAGCTGATCGGCTTGCACGGCGCGATGCTGCACGCGTCGGACTCCGCATCGACGATCGGCGAGATCCTGGTCGCCGCGCTGCCGTCGTTCTTGACGTACGCGCGGACGGCGCTCCGGCTCGCGGGCCAGGACGCGCCGGCGGCGAGCCGCGACGTGATCGAAGGCGCGGCCGCATTGATCGGCTTCGATCCGTCGGGACTCGCCGCCGCGTTGGACGCGCGCCGGCGCAACGGCAAATGGAAGGTCTCTTTGGCGGATGCCGTGGTGGACCGTTATCACTCGGCGGCCGAGCAGATGGCCGCGTACGTCGACAGATTCGGAGGCTCAACGTGAGAACAACGTGGCTCCTGCTCCTCGCGCTGTCGCTGACCGCTACGGGCTGCGGTTACAACCGTATCCAGCAGCTCGATGAGACGGTCGAGCTCAACCGAGCGAACATCGATGCGGAGCTGATCCGCCGGAATGACCTGATCCCCAACCTGGTGGCGACGGTGGACGAGGCTGCGACCTTCGAGCAGCAGACGCAGACCGGTGTGGCCGAGGCACGCTCCGGGCTGACAGCGGCTCGGGAACGGATGTCCCAGGCGGTACAGGGCAATGCGGACCCGGCCGAGCTGAGCACGGCCGAGCAGGCGGTCGCCGAGAATCTGCGTCTCTTCATCAACGTTGCCGTCGAGGCGTACCCCACACTACGCGCGAACGAGAACTTCATCCGGCTCCAGGACGAGTTGACGGAGACGGAGAACCGGATCAACGTCGCGCGGCGTGACTATAACGAGTCGGTCCAGGGTTACAACACGTACATCCGGCAGTTTCCGCAGGCGATCACGGCGCGGGTGATCGGCGCGGAGCGGAAGGAACCGTTCGAGGCGCCTGAAGCCGCACGACAAGCGCCCCAGGTCGAGTTCCAGCGGGGTGAGACGGAAGGTCGCTAGGCCAAGTCCCCCTCACTCTGACCCTCTCCCCCGCACCGGGGGAGAGGGGATGTGCGTCTCGACCCTTTCGTCACGCGTCTGATCGAGGGGCCGTACCCGGAGATTGAGCAGGTCATCCCTCGTGACTCACGTTCCCGGGCGGGATGAGTGGATTTGAGTTCGCGCCGTAGCGGCTGGTGATGGGCAGGCGACGGTCTTTGCCGAACGCGCGCGCGGTGATCTTGACGCCCGGCGCCGCCTGACGCCGCTTGTACTCGGCGCGATCGACGAGCGTGATCACGCGGCGGACCAGCGCCTCGTCGAAGCCCACGGAGACGAGTTCTTCGAGGCTCCAATCTTCCTCGACGTACCGCTCGAGGATCGGGTCGAGCAGCTCGTACGGCGGCAGCGAGTCGGCGTCCTTCTGATCGGGCCGCAGCTCGGCGGACGGCGGCTTCATGAGCACGGCCTCGGGGATCACGGGCCCGCCGGGCTGCGCGTTTCGCCACTGGGCCAGCGCATAGAGCAACGTTTTAGGCACGTCTTTGATCACCGCGAAGCCGCCGGCCATGTCACCGTAGAGGGTCGAGTAGCCGGTCGCCAGCTCACTCTTGTTGCCGGTCGAGAGGAGCAACCAGCCGAACTCGTTTGACAGCGCCATGAGCAGCACGCCGCGGATGCGGGCCTGGATGTTTTCCTCTGTGACGTCACCGGTTGCGGGTTTCGGGTCGGCTCCCTCCTCAGCCCGACCTCTCCCCTTCGCCGACCTCGGTCGGCTTTGCCGCCCTGGGTTGCGGGTTGCGGGTTGCCCTTCCGCCGCCAACTCGAAACCCGGAGCTCGCAGCTCGCAATCCGAGCGAAGCGAGGTGAACACCGGCCCGAGCGTGTCGAGCGCGGCTTCGAACATCCGCTCGATCGGCGCCGCGAGCAGCGGGATGCCGAGCGTTTCGGCGAGGGCCTGGGCGTCGGTGCGGCTGCCGGGTGAGCTGTAGCGAGAGGGCAGGGACACGCCGGTCACGGACTCGGCGCCGAGCGCGTCGACGGCGATGGTGGCGACCATGCTCGAGTCGATCCCGCCGGACAACCCCATCAGCACACGCTCGAAACCGTTCTTCCGAACGTAGTCTCGTGTGCCGACGACCAGCGCGCGGTAGACCTCGGCCAGGTCGTCGTGCACATGCGGCTGGCCGGCGGGCAGGTGGGGCGATCCTGCGCTCACCGACTCTCGTGTCAGCACGGTCCGCTGCACGGAAGCGGGCGCGGCGTCAGGGGCGTGGCGTCGCCGCGGATCATGGAGCCGCGCACGGAAGAGCTGATCGAGCTCGATATCGCATACGAGCAGCTGCTCCTCGAACGGCTCGGCTTCGGCGAGCACGGTGCCGTCCGCGCCGATCACAATGCTGTCCCCGTCGAACACGAGCTCGTCCTGCCCGCCGACACGGTTGACGTAGGCGAGAACGACGCCGTTGTCGGAGCAGCGGGTGGCCAGCATCCGGTGGCGCGCGGCCCATTTCGCGCGGTGGAACGGCGAAGCGTTGATGTTCACGACGACGTCGGCGCCGGCCTGGCTCATGCGGCCGGCCGGCCCGCCCGGCAGCCAGATGTCCTCGCAGATGCTCACGCCGACCCACGCGCCCGCGACGAGGAAGATCTGCTCACCGGCGCCGGGTTGAAAATAGCGCAGCTCATCGAAGACGCCGTAGTTCGGCAGTCGTTGCTTCCGGTAGGTCCCGACCCACTCGCCGTTGTGCAGGATCGCGGCAGCGTTGTAGAGATCGAGTCCGCGATCGACGAAGCCGACGACGGCCGTCAGCCCCTCGGTCCGGCGGCAGAGCTCACGGATCGCTTCGCGGTTGTCCTTCGCGAACGCGGGTTTGAGCAACAGGTCCTCGGGGGGGTAGCCGCAGACCGCGAGCTCGGGGAAGGCGATGAGGTCGGCGCCCTGTCGGCGTGCCTCATCCAGATGGGTCGTCAGATTCTCGACGTTCGCCGAGAAGTCGCCGACCAGGGCGTTGACCTGCGCGAGAGCGACCCGTATGCGGCTCATGGCACGTAAGGATGCGGGTTCCGGATAGAAACTCAAGGCTGGCGAGCCTTGCGTCCTGAATGGAAACTCGACGGCCGCCGGCACGGCGCAATGGCGGGAACCTTCTCGCAAAGGCGCGAAGCGCGCAAAAGGGAACGCGAAGATCGTAACCGAGCGATCTTGGCGTACCTTGGCGAGCTTGGCGCCTTAGCGAGAGAATTCCCAACCAGCGAAATGGTTCATCCGCCGCAAGGAACTTCCGGGACTGGACACTAGCCCGCCTTTCCTGGGTACTAGCTTCGAATCGGGGTCGTGGGCTCCGGCCGGCAACCGTGTTGAACAGCAGGGCGCAGCGCCCGGCCCTCGGGGAGAACAATGTATCCGATCCTTTTCCGCATAGGCGATTTCGACGTC
>JBOHRM010000570.1:0-4376 GCA_050732715.1 Longimicrobiales bacterium | reverse complement strand
CCTTTCATTCCAGGAGCCCGCGCGACTTGGTTTTCTCGGAGAGGTCTCGAACGTCGCCGAAAACGTAAACCAGCATGCCGGATTCGGTGACCTCGATCTCGGCGAGGTCTCGGGTCATGAGCTGATCGAGCGCTTCCTTCGCCGTCTCGGGCGGCACCGCGAGCTCGGTGACGACTTCGACCACCGTAAGCCTGCCACCGTGCTGCCCGGCCAAACGCAGGACTTCGGCCGCGCGTGTCTCACGCGCCAGCTCTTCGCGACGCCGTGCCGCCGTCCCGCCTGAGCGCATCTGGGCGCGGATGAGCGCCGCGCCCGCGCCCGCAGGGACCACCACGCCGATGAGCAACGCCAGGATCGTGGCCGGAGCGGACGGGTCGACATCGGCGCGGAGAAATCCGACGAGCATCAGGAGCGCCACCAGCAGCAGGGCGCTTCCGCCGATGATCTTACTCATATGAGTAACGCCTAATTCGAGTTCACGCCCATTCGGCAAGATAATAGCGAATCGTCATTCAGGCCCCCGTCCCTCACCCTCACCCTCTCCCCGAAAACGGGGGAGAGGGGACCAGGTGACGTGATGGCTGCTCGCCCCACCGCCGCCGCTTCAGCTGCGGATCTCCGAGTGGTCGGCGATCGAGAGCGAGCCGTTCGCGCCTTCGATGGTCACGTTGTCGCCGATCAGCGAGTCGTGCAGTGTCGATCCCTCGATGCGCGTGTTCGCGCCGATGATGCAGTCGCTCAGGCGGCTGTCGCGGATCTCGCAGCCGGACTCGATCGTCACGTTCGGGCCGAGGCTGACGTTGTCGAGGTCGACGCCTTCGGCGACGCGGACCGCGCCGTCGACGCGCACGTTTTGCCCGCCTTGCGGCCGCAGCGCACGACCGTTCTCGAGGAGGTGCCGGTTCGTGTCGAGCAGCGTCTCGATCTGGCCGCAGTCGTACCAGCCTTCGACGGTCTCGACGCGAATGTGCGCGCCGTGGTCGACCATGTACTGGAACGCATCGGTCAGATAGAACTCGCCGCCCTTCCCCGGATGGCCTTCCATGGTGGCCTCGATGCCCTCGAACAGCAGCTGCCAATCGCGCATGTAGTAGAGGCCGATGTTCGCGAGCTTCGAGATCGGATCGCTGGGCTTCTCGACGATGCGTCGCATGAAACCGCCATCATCGGTCACGATGACGCCGAACCTCTGGTAGTCCTCGACCTCCTTCGCCCAGATCACGCCGGACACGTCATCGGGCAAGCGTTTGACCAGGGAGAGGTCGGCGTCGAACAGGGTGTCGACGAAGATGATGAGGCACTCGCCGTCGATGTATGGCTGGGCGAGTCGGACCGCGCCCGCCGTGCCATCCTGCACGGGCTGCTCGACGAAGTGCACGCCGAAGCTCGGATACTCTGCGCGCACGTACGCCTCGATCTTTTCCTTGAGGTAGCCGGTGATGAAGACGATCTCATCGACGCCGAGCGCCTTCAAGTCATCGAGGATGTAGCTCATCACGGGCTTGCCCGCCACGCGCAGGAGCGGCTTGGGCGTGACGTACGTATGCGGCCGCAGGCGAGTGCCCTTACCGGCGAGTGGGATGATGACTTTCACGGATCGGGATTCAGTGAACGGTGAATGAAGCGCATGCTCGGGCCCTCCTCCCCGCCTCCTCCGCGTGCGCGGAAAGGCTCGAGTCACGTCCTCCGGCCGCGCCGAAGATAACGAGCCGAGTGCGCGCGTCAAATCCATACGGTCAGCGCGGTATGCGACGTGCGCGGACGCAATGGCGGTGTGCAAATGCCGGCGCTCTCGCCAACGTGGGATCGAGGACCCTATTTTCACGCGCGGCTCCCGCGAGGGGCCCGCATCGAGGAGGTGAACATGATGGTTCGGCTCGCAGCTCTGATCCTTCTTGTGTTCCCGGCGGACGCGGCGGCGCAGCAGCCGAGTGCGGACTCGCCGCGGACGTTGACCGTGGTGGGAACCGGCACTGTCGAGCGGGAGCCGGAACGAGCGGTCGTGATGCTGGCCGTCGAGAGCGAGGCCGCGACGGCGCGCGAGGCGTCGCAGGCGAACGCGGCGCTCATGGAGGCCGTGATCGCGGCGGTCCGTGACGCGGGCATCCCTGAGCGCGACGTGCGCACGGTATCGTATCAGATCGATCCCGTGTACAGCCGGCCGCCGACGGGGCAGGGCGGCACGCCGGAGATCGGCGCGTATCGCGCGATCAACATGGTGCAGGTCACGGTGGACGAGCTCGATCGCCTCGGGCCCGTGATCGACGCGGCGATCGGTGCGGGCGCGAACCGGGTGGCCAACCTGTCGTTCCAGCTGCGGGACTATGATTCCGCCCGGCGCGTGGCGCTCGAGGAAGCCGTCACCAACGCACGCACCGAAGCGGAGGCAGTGGCTGTCGCTTCAGACCAGCAGCTCGGCCAGCCGCTGTCGATCTCGACGAGCACCACGCGGCCCTACGCGTTCGCCGCGCCGGCGATGGACATGATGGAAGCCCGCGTTGCCGCCAGCACGCCGATCGAGACGGGGTCGCTGACCGTGACGGCCACGGTCAATATCGTGTACGAGCTCGTATCGCGATGAGCCCGGGCCGACAGCAGTGGATTCGCGCGCTGACGCGCAATCAGGCGGAGACATCGACGGACGCCGATGACCCGCGGCTGCTCGGCCGAACCTACGCGGTGCCATACGAGACGACGTGGCAGGCCGCGCTCGCCCTCGCGGGCGGCGGCCTGAACGGGTGGCGGATCCGTTCCGCCGACGACCTGGCCGGCATCATCAACGCGCGAGCCGAATCGAGGTTCCTCGGCTACGCCGACATCAGGATTCGCATCTCCCTCGACGAGTACGGGTTGACGCGGATCGACGCGCGCTCGATCACGCGGCGGCGTCGCGCGGACCTCGGCGCGAACGCGCGTCGGCTCGAGCGCTTCTTCCGCGAGCTCGACCACCATCTCGGACGCGACGGCCCACCGGCCCGGGCGGGCGCCTCGAGCGGCTGAAGGCGTGGCAGGGACGCGGCGCACGCATGGCGGTCATCGACTTCCACACCCACCCGTTTCGTCCCCAGGACCTCGCGCCGCCGACCGTGGCGTTCATCCGGCGTATCTCACCGGCCGTCCGCGAGCACGGCGAGCGGCTCGCCGACCCGTTGTACGCGGCCGAGCGGCTCGCGGAGCAGGGCGTCGAGCGCGCGGTCATGCTCGCCGAGCACTGCCCACGCACGTCGGGCAACGTGCGCACCGAAACGGTGATCGAGCTGTGCCGTCGGAGCGACGGCTTCTTCCTGCCGTTCGCTTCGATCGACCCGGTGACGGACACCGATCCCGTGGACCTGCTCCGCCGCTACCTGGACCTTGGCCCCATCCGTGGGTTGAAACTTTACCCGTCCTACCAGTTCTTCTATCCCAACGACGCCATCGCCTACCCGCTCTACGAGCTCTGCCAGGCGCGTGGCCTCCCCGTACTGTTCCACATCGGCAGCTCGGTCATTCCCGGCACGCGGATGAAGTACTGCGACCC
The DNA here is from genome assembly GCA_050732715.1 of Longimicrobiales bacterium. Classification (GTDB taxonomy): domain Bacteria; phylum Gemmatimonadota; class Gemmatimonadetes; order Longimicrobiales; family RSA9; genus JBOHRM01. Next base: position 856 of record JBOHRM010000570.1, on the reverse strand, counting down.
GATCCACCTCGATGACCTCGCCGTCGACTTCCCCGATCTCGTCGTGGTGATGGCGCACGGCGGCCGCGGCTATTGGTACGATGCGTGCGCATTCCTCGCGGCCCATCACCGCAACTTCTACATTGATGTGACTGGACTCGTGCCGAATCGATTGTTGGACCATTTCCCCACGCTCGGGCGAATTACGAGCAAAGTCGTGTTCGGCAGCGACTGGCCGGCGATGCCGCGCAGTGTCGCGGCGAACGTCGAGACGATCCGAGGGCTCGGGCTCTCCGCGTCCGCGCTCGAAGACATCTTGTACCGCACCGCGGCGCGGCTGCTACGGCTCGAAACTCGCCGCGAGGCCGACGTCGCGTGAGCAACGAGCGCGTGCTCCTGCTCGAGGGGGGCGTAGTCCTCACGCTCGATACCCCTAGAAGTGGGCGTGCCCCGATCGGCATGCGGCCGGGTCCAGAGGCGGACGGGAGAGGGGTGGATGGGCTCGCGGTGGCGGTGGCGGTGGCGGGCGAGCGGGTCGCGGCCGTGGGACCTACGCGGGCACTGCACGATCGGTTTCCCGCGGCGCAGCGCGTCGACTGCTCGGGCCGACTGATCATGCCGGGCCTGGTCAACGCGCATCTGCACCCCGAGATGCACGTGCTCAAGGGCATCGTCGAAGACATCGGCCTGCACGAGTGGGCTGGCGCGGAGCTGCTGAACCGAGCGCTCGCGTTTCTCGGCTCAGCCGAAGGGCGGCCGGTTCAGTGCGCTGCCGTGCGCGCCGCGTTCGCCGACGCCCTGCTCTCCGGCACCACGCGCGTGGGCAGCTACGGCGTGACGGCCGGCGCCGATGAGATCGCGGCCGCGGCGATGGGGG
>JBOHRM010000569.1:0-7431 GCA_050732715.1 Longimicrobiales bacterium | reverse complement strand
CCGATACAATATATGTCAATCGACGGTGTCAATATACAGCCCATCCGATGCCGAGCCGCGGCGCAAGCCTGCCGCCATGGCGCTGGCGATTGGGTGCGGCCGGTTCCTGGCATCATCATGTGGGATTCCCTCGCTTCTCGAGATGCCCGCCCCGAACCTCAGCAGCTCGTTTCCCATGGGCCCTTGAGAAATAGGGAACTCCACCGGCGCAACCGTTGCCCGGGACGCCCCGCCCGAGTTATAATCTCCGCGTGCGTTGCGGGACGCCACCGGTCCGCGGAAAGGGCTGCGCCCACCTGATGTGATCATGGCAGGTCGATATCATGACCTCTTTCGGGCCGAATGCGCGGACGGCGGCCGAGAACGAAGGAGGCCATCATGACGGAACCACGCCGGTCGCTCCCGCCGCAGCCATCGCTCGACCAACAGAAGAAGCTCGCCAAGGAGCTGCTCGATGCGTTCCGTGCCGGCGACGCCGATGCGCGTGAACGCATCCGCGTAGTCCTACCGGACAAAGAGCGGATCACTCTGGCCGACGCACAGTTCGCGCTCGCGCGCGAGTACGGCTTCGAGAGCTGGGCGAAACTCAAGACGCACATCGAGACGGCCCGCGCCGGTGAGCTGACGGCGTCGCTCCATGAGGAGTTCCGCCGTGCCTTCGATGCACGGGATGCGAGCGCGGTGCGGGACCTGTTTCAACGTCACGCCGCAGCTCGCGCCATGATCAACGCGCCGGTCTTCCCGTTCGATTCGCCCGCCCTCGTGCACGTCGCCGGTTCGAACGATCTCGCCATGGTCGACGTGCTGCTCGAATTCGGCGCGGACACGAACCGGCGTAGCGACTGGTGGGCCGGCGGCTGGCACGCCTTGTACTCGGCTGAGGGCGCCGTCGCCGACCGGCTCATCGAGGCGGGCGCCGTGCCCGACGCCTGCGCCGCCGCGCACCTCGACCGGCTCGACCTGTTGCGCAACATCCTCGACGCCGACGCCTCGCGCGTCCACGAGCGCGGCGGTGACGGACAGACGCCCTTGCACTTCGCCCGCTCGCGCGAGGTCGTCGATCTGCTGCTCGAGCGCGGTGCCGACCCCGACGCCCTCGACCTCGACCACCGGGGCACACCTGCGCAGTGGATGCTAAGCCGCCGCCGCGGCGCCGGTCGTTACGAGCTGGCCGGATATCTCGTCCGTTGCGGCGCCACGGCCGACATATTCCTCGCCGCCGCGCTCGGGCTCATGCAGCAGCTGCGTGCGATGCTCGACGCGGACCCGTCCCTACTCGAATGGCGAACCGGGCAGGGAGAGTACGCCGAGCGGCCGCCCAGCAGCCTCCACATCTACACGTGGACGATCGGACAGAACCTCTCGGCGCTCCAGGTCGCGGCGCAGTTCGAGCAGGACGAGGCGCTGGACGTGCTTCGCGCGTTCGCAAGCCCGAAAGACCGCTTTCTCGCCGCGTGCGCCCGCGGGCAGGCGGCGGAAGCGAAGCAGCTCCTGCACGAACGGCCCGGGCTGCTCGATGAGCTGACCGCGAGCGATCAACGGGTTCTGCCGGACGCCGGCTGGGCAGGCGCCGCCGCCGCCGTCGACCTCATGCTCGAGCTCGGGTTCGACGCCGCGGCGCAGGGACAGGACCGCGGCACCGCGCTGCACTGCGCGGCGTGGATCGGCTCGGCCGCCTGCGTCGAGGCCGCATTGCGCTACCCCGGCGTTCGCGCGCTCATCAACCAGCCGGACCCGACGCATAGAAGCACCCCGCTCGGCTGGTGCTGCCATGGCGCGGAACACTGCCACTCCCGGGAGCAGAAGGCCGATTACTCGGCCGTCGCGCGGCTCCTGCTCGAGGCCGGCGCCAACCCGGGCGTCGATCTCCAGCACGTGCCCGCCGCCGTACGTGCGGTTGTCCGGGAGTACAGTGGCTGATCGAGGGGTGGCGGGACCCAATCGCGCGCGCGGCGTAGGTCAGGGACAACGGCGAGGCTCTTCGGCCCGATCCGCGCTCCCGGATTCGACCGCTCGTTCCTCGACCCAGCCAGCCGTCCGCGGGTCGCCGGCTCACACCGCTCGACCTACCACGCCGTCGATGACAGGAGGCGAACGGTGCCTTGCGTGCCGTCGACCTCGACCGGCTCGCCGTCGCGTAGCGTCGCCACGGCCCGGTCGATGCCCACGACGCAGGGTTTGCCGTACTCGCGCGCGATTACCGCGCCGTGCTGGAGCACGCCTCCGACTTCGAGCACCACGGCCGCCGCGTTCACGAAGAGCGGCGTCCAGCCCGGATCGGTGGTGTACGCCACGAGCACGTCGCCTTTCTCGACGGACTTCTCGTGCGGCGTGTGCAGGACTTTGACCGGACCGGTGACGACGCCGGGCGACACGGGCGTGCCCCTCAGCAGACCCGGCTCGGGTTCGCCCGGGGGAGGCCGGAGAATCCGTCCACGCGAGTCGATCACCGGCGGGAAGGACGTCACGTGCGCGTCCAGCTTCTTGCGGAAGCGCGTTCGCTCCTCGCGGACCTCGCGCAGGTCGAGCGTCGGGTCCTGCGCCGCTGCATGGAGGTCGGCGAATCGCAAGTCGAAGACGTCCTCGGGCGCATCGAGGCGCCCTTCCCGTGTCAGGCGGCGGCCCTCGGCCAGCGCGCGTTTGCGGACGGTGTAGTTGTACAGGACAAGGAGGTGCTTCGGCGTATCGCGTTCTCCTGCGAACAGGTCGATGAGACGATACACGCGGCGCAGCAGGATTCGGCGGGCACGGCCCGAGCGGCGCATCAACTCTTCATACGCGTGCCGGCGTTCCTGAACGTGGCGCCGGTGCGCGGCCTCCGGATCGAAGCCTTCGTCGTCGACGGCCATGAATGACATCGGCCGAAGCGCGAGTCGCGGGTCATCCGCGTAGCGCGGGCTCACCAGGTCCATCTCGAGCGGACCTCGCCAGCCGAAAGTCGCCAGGAAGTCGTCCCACGCCCTCAGGAAATCCTCCGGCATGCGGCGCCGGTCGATCCGTTCCGCCAAGCGCTCGAGGTCGCCAAAGTCGGTCCGGTCCAGGCGCTTGGCCAGGCGGTACAGCGCGATCCCCATCTCGACCACGACGTTGCCCGCGGCGCCCAGCCTGAGCTTTGCGGCGGCCTCGCTCGTCTCTTCAGTCTCACGCCAGACCGCGATGTACGGCGACGCGATGCCGACGACGACCGCGGGCATCATCTCGTTGAACAGCTGTCGCGCCATTCGAGGCTCATACCTGCGCCGCAGCTCGTCGAGCGGAAGATCGTCGTCGAGATGGTCGCGCAGCTCCGACTCGAAAGAGGCGATCTGACGGTCGTAGATCCGGTGTGCGCGCTCCGGCGCCGAGAAAGCGCGGAGCGCGTTCCACAAAAAGGCACGCAGATTCCAGAGAATCCGGGGCACGAGTCCGAGGAGGCGGAGGCCCGCCCACCGCGGCCTCGTTCTGGCGCGATACTGCTTCACATCGACACTGGCCAGGATCTCCGCCATCAATGCGTCCGTCGGCGCGGCGTTCCGGGCCAGCCGCTTCGGGCTCGCCAGCCACATCATGTTCGAGTAGTTGATGTACATCCGACTACCCGCGTAAAAGAACAGCGCGTCCGCCGGGGAGACGTCCCGGCCCAACGGACCCGCCCAGGACTCTATGATCGTCGTGAATAGGCTCGCGAGGTTGTCGAGACCGAGCGTAGAGATCGGCGCATTGGTGGTCAGGCCTCTGGACAGCGCCGCGTCCGCGTACAGTCGCCTCGGTTCACCCGGCTGCGTGCGCATCTCGGCCGGGAGCGGCACGTACCTGGTGATCGGCCGTGCTTGCAGTACGTGGAGCCGTCCACGAGCGTACGCCCACTCGATGTCGATCGGCGCGTCATAGAGCGCCTCGATACGGCAGACGACGTCGGTCAGCTCGCGGAGCTGGGCGTCGGTGAGTGTGCGGTCCGACGACCGGCCTTCCTTCCGTTCCACAATGCCGCCGCCCGCATCGAGCCACACGGAAGCCTGCTTCGCGCCGCGCGTCTCCTCCACCACGTGCCCGTCGATTTTGCTCACGACGAAATGGTCGGGAGACACCCGGCCCTCGACCACCGTGGTCCCGAGACCCCAGTTCGCGTCGATGGCCGCTTCATCGTAATCGTTCGTCACCGGATTCAAAGAGAATGCGACGCCGGCGATGTCACTCTCGATCTGTCGTTGTACGATCACCGCGATGCGCGGCGACGCCACATCCAGCCCGTGCTCTCTCTTGTACGTCAACACCCGCGCGTCGAGGCTCGATGCGAAGCAAAGACGTACCGCGTCCTCCAGAACGTCCGGCCGGACGCCGAGGCTCGTCTCGTAGCTGCCGGCGAACGATGCCGTGGCCAGGTCTTCCTCGGGCGATGACGAGCGCACCGCGAAGCGCACGTCATCGTTCGGAACGGCGACGGCTCGGAGGACCGCGTCCAACGCATCACGCTGCGTCGCCGTGAGTGGAAGCGACCGGGCTCGTTCTTTCAGCGCGCTGCAAAGCGGCGCCCATTCTTCCGGCGACGTCTCGATCAAGCGAGACCACGTCGCGGACGCTCTGATCGCGTCGAACCACGGCGCGAAGAACGCGGTCGTGAGCACGGCGCCGGACGGAACCACGAACCCCGCGTGGGCCAGCCGGATCAGCGAAGCGGCTTTGCCGCCGACCTCCGCGCGTACTGCCCGCGCCGTGCCGGGGAACAGGACGATCAACGGCCGGCTATCGCGAATCGGCCGCGCGCTCAACACGCGCCCGCCGAACCGGCGCCGTCGGCTGGACGATGCTTCGCGACCATCAGCACCTACCTTTCGCCCTCCAAGAATGCGGCCAAATTTTTCAAAGATGAGTTCATCCCTGCCTCGTGATCCTCTGGCCGGATCCCATCGGGTACGTTTTCGGCGCGGACCGTCACGAGCGTGCCATCGCCCTCGGACTCGAACGTCCAAATCATGCGCATGATGCCAGAGAAGGCGGGGTCTTCGCTCTCGAACGTGACTTCCCACTCGATTCGTCGTCCGTCATCGAGCTTCGTCAAGCGGACTTCTACCTCGTCGGAATCCTCCGAGCTCTTGCCTCGTACCTGGCGCGGTTCGGCGTAAGTGAGTCGCATACGGTACGAACCGCCTTCGCGGAAATCGAAGCGCAGCATCTCGCCCGTCATGTTGCTCGGCGGAATCCATCGCTCCATCGCACTCGGCTCCGCGAACGCTCGGTAGACGGCCTCGGGGGTCGCCGCGATCAGCCGTGTCGCTGAATCGATTCTCGTGGTCATGGTTCGTCGGCTCCCTGTGTTTCAATGCGATCCCGCGGCGCCCTTACCGCGAACCCTCGTTGGCTCAGCGATCCGCTCGAGCCGCTGCAACCACTGCGAGGCTACCCTTGCGCCATGTCACCTCCGGCATCAGCCCGGCACTGCCTAGCCACTCCAGTTCGTCCGGAAGTGCAAAATAGACATCTTCGCCTGCCCACGCCGCGAGATACCGCTCGCACTCGTCGAGCGGGTATGTCCGCCGTAGGTGGCTGAGCCATGCGTCGCGCTGGCTCGCCGCGAGGTGTGGCTCGCCGCGAGGTGTGGCTCTCGCGCCGTGAAGCAGTCCGCCGAAACCAGGACGCCACCGGGCCGCAACGCCTCGCGGCACGAGGCGTAAAACGCGCGCTTCGTTTCGGCGGTCGGGATGTGGTGCAGCGCCAAGGATGCGACGATGGCGTCGCACGGCGGGACCGTGGCCTCGAGGAAATCGGCTCGAACAAAGCCGACTCGCGACTGCCCGGCCAGGCGAGCGGCCGCCACCTGACCGATCTCGACAACCCCGACCGCCAGTGGAACATCCGAGGTTAGGCAGCATATTACGATTCACCGTATATTTCGACATGCCGTAATAAATGCCACGGTTTCTGCGTTTTGAAGGAGGCGAACCGTGTTGGACTTGCCGCTGGCCACCGTCGCCGGGGCCGCCGCGTTCGCATTGGCGTCGCTCGGCGGAGGGCTCTACGAATACCTGGTCGTCGACCCGTTCTGGCCCCGACGACCCGATCTGATCCAACCGCAACGCGGAGGCATCTCGCGCAGGCGCTTCTGGATTCCCGCGCACACGGTGTTCGAGCTGCTGTTAATCGGATCGCTGATCGCGACGTGGGGTCAGCCGAGCATTCGTACGCCGCTTCTCGTCGCACTGGCCAGCCATGGTGTGATGCGATGCTGGTCGGCGTTCGACTTCATCCCCAAGGCGCTCGCCTTCGAGAAGGCCGATCCCGCCACGGTGGACGGCACCGCCGCCCGTCGCTGGAGCCGGCGGAGCCTCGGCCGTCTTCCGCTCGACCTGGTGACCGGCGGCGCCATGTTGACGGCGCTCATGGCCGCGGCCCGGCTCGGATAGGAGGTCAGCGCATGCCGCGGACCCAGCGGCGCCCGACGCGCGAACAGATCCTCGAAGATCTCGCGCGCGTAGGCCGAGAGAACAGCGACGCGACGGTGCTGTTCCACGCGACCATCGCGCAGCGACTCGACCTCCATCCAACGGACTACAAGGCGCTCGGTATCCTCCAGCGGCTGGGTGCCCTATCCGCCGGCGACCTTGCCCGCCAAACCGGCCTCGCCGCGGCCTCCGTCACGGACCTCATCGACCGGCTCGAGCGGAAAGGATTCGTCCGCCGTGTGCGCGAGACGGCCGATCGGCGGCGCGTCCTGGTGGAGCCCGTCGCGGACCGGCTCACCGGCGCTCGTGGGCTGTACGCCTCGACCCGCCGATCGCTGGCCCGCCTCTTCGCGCGCTACTCGCATCGCGATTTGGAGGTCATCGCTGACTTCCTGCGCCGCAACGGCGAGCGCCTGCGCAACGAGACGGAGAAGGTCGATCGAGAGGCGTGACCGCGTCGCATTGACGTCCGCGCCGCAATTACCATCGACCTGCCTTGACTATTCCGCAGTACCGGTATTATATGATACATATGATCAACGACACGACGAGTCTCGACGCGAGGACGTTCCACATCCTCGTGGTGCTCGCGGCCGGGGCGCTTCACGGCTACGCGATCCGGCAGGAGGTGGAGGAGCGGACGAGCGGGGAGATCCGGCTTTGGCCCGCGACGTTGTATGGCCAGCTGGCGGACCTGACGCAGCGCGGGTGGATCGAGGAGACGGCCGCGCCCGCGGCTGAGGCGGAGGACGGCCGAGGCCGGCGGTGGTATGTGCTGACGGCGGCGGGTCGGGCGACGCTGGCGGCGGAGGCGACGCGGTTGGAGGAGCTCGTCCGGATCGCGCGGAGGCGTCTCGAACTGGGGGAAGCGACGTGATGGGTGAGCGAGGCTCGGCGCTCGTCCGGCTGGCCGTGTGGGCGTACGAGATCGGTCTGCGGCTCATGCCGCGAGCGTTTCGCGCGGAGTACGGCGATGAGTCGAGGGCGTGTTTTCGTCGGCTCGCGACTGAGG
>JBOHRM010000568.1:0-4463 GCA_050732715.1 Longimicrobiales bacterium | reverse complement strand
CCGATCGACGGCTCGTCGAGAATGTAGAGCACGCCGACCAGCCGACTGCCGATCTGCGTGGCGAGCCGGATCCGTTGGGCCTCGCCGCCGGACAGGGACTCGGCGCTTCGCCCCATGGTCAGGTACTCGAGACCGACGTTCACGAGGAAGTGGAGCCGCTCGCGGACCTCCTTGAGGATCGGCCCGGCGATCTCGGCGGGCAGGCTGGCGTCGCGCGCGAGGCCATCGAAGAACGCGAGCGCGTTCGCGATGCTCATCCCGACGACGTCGGCGATCGAGCGGCCGCCGACGGTGACGGCGAGGCTTTCGCCGCGCAGCCGCCGTCCGCCGCAGCTACGGCACGGCAGCGTGGTCATGTACGCTTCGAGCTGCTCGCGCACGTTCTCCGACGTGCTCTCCTCGTAGCGGCGCGCGACGTTGGCGAGCACGCCTTCCCATGCCTCCGTGTACGTGCCGCTCGCGCCTCCGGCGCGATACGGGAACCTGATTTTCTTACCGTTCGATCCGTCGAGGATCGCGGTGCGCACCTTCGGGCTCAGCTCGCCCCACGGCCGGTTGGGGTCGAAACCGTAGTAATCGGCGAGACCGGGAATGATCGAGCGCCGGAGATGCCCGGTCGGCTCGCCCCACGGCAGGATCACGCCCTCGAGGATCGAGATGATCGGATCGCCCATGACGAGCTCGGCGCTGACCTCGCGGCGCGTGCCGAGCCCGCCGCACGCCTGACACGCGCCGTACGGCGAGTTGAACGAGAACTGGCGCGGCTCGAGCTCCGGCATGCTCGTGCCGCAATGGACGCACGCGTAGCGCTCGCTGAACAGGTGCGTGCGGCGCTCGTCGGCGTCTACGTGCTCGACGATCTCTGCGACGCCGTTCGCCGTGCGCAGCGCCGTCTCGATCGAGTCCGCGAGCCGCGCGCGGTCTTCGCCACGAACGACGAGGCGGTCGACCACGATCGCGATCTCGTGGTTCTCGTAGCGATTCAGCTTCGGCGGGTGCGACAGGTCGAATAGCTCACCGTCGACGCGGACGCGGACGAAGCCCTTGCGCCGCATGTCGTCGAACAGCTCCCGGAACTCGCCCTTGCGGCCCCGCACGAGCGGCGCGAGCACCTCGATCCGCGTACCCTCCGGCAGTGCGAGCACCTGGTCGACGATCTGCGTCACGGACTGCCGGCGCACGGGGCGGCCGCACCGCGAACAGTGCGGCGTACCGGTGCGCGCCCAAAGCAGCCGCAGATAGTCGTACACCTCGGTGACCGTCCCCACCGTAGACCGCGGATTCCTCGCCGTCGTCTTCTGCTCGATCGAGATCGCGGGCGAGAGCCCATCGATCGCGTCGACGTCCGGCTTCTCCATGACGCCCAGGAACTGCCGGGCGTAGGCCGACAGCGACTCGACGTACCGACGTTGGCCCTCGGCGTAGATCGTATCGAACGCGAGCGACGACTTGCCCGAACCCGAGAGGCCGGTGATGACGATCAGCCGATCCCTCGGCAGCTCGAGGTCGAGGTTACGCAGATTGTGCTCGCGGGCGCCGCGAATGATTAGTTTTTCCTCGGCCATACGCTCGGACTGCGGATCGCGGAAATGCGTGCGCCTAAGGTACACCAACTGATGGAGGAAGGTCTATACGGGTGGGTTGCGGGTTTGTGGGTTGGCGGGTTGCGGGTTGTGTGTTGGTAGGTTGCGGGTTGGCGGGTTGTGCGCTGGTAGGTTGCGGGTGGCGGGTTGGTGGGTTGCGGGCTGGCGGGCGGGCGTTTCAGGCGCGGCGGCTGGTTGTTCACTCGGCCGGGACCTCCGCCCACCGCACCGTCACGCATCCCGGTCTCGCGCCAGGACAGTAGTAGCCGAGGATCTCGAGGCGAACGTAGTGGCGGCCGTCGGCGTCGCGCACGGCGTAGACGTGACCGAGCGGCGTGAGCAGGTGACTCGTGAAGCCGTAGCGGTACCATCGCTCGATCGCGGCGTTGGTCGAGTCGCGACCCGTGAGCCGGGTCGGGATATAGCCGGCAGCGGGGGCGCTCGTCACGGAGTCGAACGCAACCGGGCCGAGGTCGAGAATCCCGGCATGGCCGGGGAAGCCGGGGCCACCGTTCGCAACGATGTGGAACCTGCGGAGCGCAAGGTCCCAATCCGATCCGGTCGCCAGACCGGCGATGATTCCGTGCTCGAAGTCGAGAAATCGCCATTCGTCAGGCGAGGACGCATCGACGGTGACCACGGCCGCGCCCGTCGCGTCACGCGGCACCTCACCCGCCGGCGTCGGCACGAAGCTGGGCGGCTCCGGCCGCCCGATCGCAAATGTAATGAGGGCAACCGCGCCCGCGACCAGGACCGCGATGACGGCGATCGCGACGCGGACGGAAGCATCCCGCACTACCGATCGCAGGAACCCGGGGGGCGGCGGGGCAACTCGCAAACTCGGAACCCGTCTCTACTCAGCTCTCCATGCCGCCGCCGCGGCGCCAGCGGCGGATGAACCATTTCGCCTGTTGGGAATTCTCTCGCTGAGGCGCCAAGCTCGCCAAGCGTACGCCAAGATCGCTCGGTCACGATCTTCGCGTTCCCTTTGCGCACTTCGGGCCTTTGCGAGAAATTCCTACCCTGCGCGGTGCGGTCAGCCATCGGCTTTTCCACTCAGTTCTCCATGGCGCTGTTGCGCCACTAGCGACCCCTGAAACGGGCCAGCGGCGGGGAACCCGCAACCCGCCAACTCGCAACCCGTGTCTCCTCGGTTCCCATGCCGTTTGCGCCGCACCAACGATGCGCGAAACTCGCAACCCGAACCGGGAACCGGGAGCCGTTCCTACTCAGCGGGCGCGCTCGAGGTACTTGCCTTCGCGCGGGTCGATGCGCAGCACGTCACCTTCGTTGACGAACGCCGGCACTTGAACGGTCGCGCCGTTCTCGAGCGTCGCCGGCTTCGTCATCGCGGTCTTGGTCGCGCCGGCCATGACCGGCTCCGTGGCGGCGACCTTCAGCTCGACCGCGGTGGGGAGCTCGACGCCGATCGCCCGACCTTCGTAGAACTCGGCCATGACGGTCATGTTCGGAACCAGCCACTGCGCCTGGTCACCGAGCGACTCTTCGTCGAGCGCGACCATCTCGTAGTTCTCCTGGTTCATGAAGTGGTGCAAATGGCTGTCCGAGTATAGATACTGCAGCTCATGCGTCTCGAGCGTCGCCTTGTCGACCGTGTCCGCGGCACGGAACCTATGCTCGAACTGACTGCCGGTCCTCAGGTTCCGCATCTTCGTCTGCACGAAGGCGCGTAGGTTGCCCGGCGTGTGGTGATGGAATTCGATAACCCGGCAAGGGTCGCCGTTGAAGACGAGCACCGTGCCCCTGCGGATTTGTGTAGCCGGCATCGCCATTGTCAGGCCTATGCTCCTCGGTTCGATTCACCGTCAGATCAGTGCACCACGCCGTTCGCGCGGCAAAGTGGAACGCGCTACGCAGCGCTCCCGCCAAGCCTCCCTGCGAGGGGAGGAGTAGTTACGAGTCCCGAAAGGTGACCGGGCACGACCGGCCCATGCAAGCCCGCGCTGCAGATCCCCTGCCCTCCCGTCAACGGCGGCGCTCGTTTCGCGGCGTCGGGACCTTGATGCACATGCCGTTGCGGACGGCCGAGGCCGAGACGGGCGTGAAGCCCGCCGGATCGCCATCGACCTGCACCGCGATCGGCGGATCCGCCGCGATCCTGACCTCCGACGCCTGGAAATGGATCAGCCGTTCATCCGCGCTGAGGTTGCCGTGTGCCGCGTGCCACAAGATTGTGGCGAACTCCGGCCATTTCCGGGGTGCGACGATAACCACATCGAGCATCCCGTCTCGCCACGCATCGTTCGGCCGCGGGCCGAGCGCGAAGCTGAACGGCAGGAACGCGGTGAACAGTGCGCCCGCATTCGCCATCATGACCGTGACCGCGTCGACCTCGAACGATCGCCCGTCGGCCTCGATGCAGAATCGACGCGGGATCGCCGCGAGCGCCTCCTTGACCGCGGCGTAGATATAGGCGCCGAACCCCCAGCGTTCCTTCAGCTCGCGCGTGGCGCTCGCCATGACCGCGGCGTCGTACCCCGCACCGGCCACGAGCGCGAACGACCGGCCGTTGATCCGGCCGAGGTCGATCGGCCGGACCACACCGTTGACGGCGACGTCGATGGCGTCCTCGAGGCCCGTCGGGATCTTGAGGTTGTGCGCGATTTGATTCGCCGTGCCGCGCGGAATCAGCGCGAGTGGGACGTCTGTGCCGGCCAGCCCGGTCGCGGCCTCGGCCAATGTGCCGTCGCCGCCCACCACGCACACCACCGAGTAGCCGAGCTCCGCGGAACGGAGCGCCAGCTCAGCTGCGTGGCCGGCATACTCCGTCGTCTCGATGTCGAAGGGCACGTCCCTGGCCGCGAAGGCGCCGGCGATCAAACGGCGCAGACGCCGCGGCTTGTCTTGACCTGCGGCCGG
>JBOHRM010000567.1:0-4577 GCA_050732715.1 Longimicrobiales bacterium | reverse complement strand
CGCGTATCCGGTTCCCGTGCGGCCGGTGCGGGGACAGATGTTCTCCGTGCGCGCCGGCGAGGTCGCCCCCTGCGAGGCGGCCGGTGCGCCGCTGCTCGAGCGGGTCATCATGACGAGCGACTGCTACGTGATCCCGCGCGCCAACGGCACGGTCCTCGTCGGCGCCACGGTCGAGGACGTTGGCTTCGCGCCCGGCCCCACGCCGTTCGGCATCCGCACGCTCGCCGCCGCGGCCGCCGCCGCGCTGCCCGTGCTCGGCGAGCTGCCGATCGTCGAGACGTGGGCCGGCTACCGGCCTGGCACACCGGACGAAATGCCAATCCTCGGCGCGGACCCGGACGTCGAGGGCCTTTATTACGCCACCGGTCACTTACGCAGCGGCATCCTCCTCGCACCGATCACAGCCGAAATCATCGCCGACCTCATCACGGGCGCTGCGCCCGCCGTCGAAATCGCGCCCTTCGGCGTGCAGCGGTTTCGGCGTTGAGCGCCGCGGGATCAGGCCATCCCCCGAGAGACTTGAGCTTGAGCCCTCAGCCGTCGCACGGGCAGCGAAACCGCGAGCGTGACGAGCCGGGCGTTGCCGACCGGGCCGACTACGATCCCACCTATGATGCCGACGCGCCTATCCTGTGCGACGTCTGCGGCAGCGCCATGGACTACAGCGCAACCTGCCGCATCGTCTGCCGCAACTGCGGCTACACGCGCGACTGTGAGGACCCGTGATTCTAGTGGTCCGATTCCAAAGTCACGTTACATTCGAGCGGCGCTGCATCCCGTGCGGCGGCGTTGCTCGGCGCTCGAAATAGCCCCGCTATTCCTTCGGCCTCGCGCCTTGCCGCCCGGGCGCATCGCCGCTCTCGGTGTTGACACGTTACTTCGGAATCGGACCACTAGTGTCGCGTCCCTTCAGGTGGGGCCGAGGAGGGCGCTCAGGTACCAACGCAGAATCGATGGGCCCCAGGCGTGTGAGATCGCGGCGCCGAGCGCGAGGAACACGCCGAGCGGGAGGTAGGTCTCGAGCGGTGTGAGCCGCCCGCGCAGCCAGACGATCGGGACGCCGATCAGCAGGCCGAGCAGTGAGCCGAGGAGGACCGTGAGCAGCGCCCCGCCGGGTCCGAGGAACGCACCCACCATCGCCATCATGTGAATGTCGCCGACACCGAGCGCCGGCCGGCGCAGGATCTTCTCCGCCACGAGCTTGACGGTCCAGAGCAGGACGTACCCGAGGATCGCGCCGGCCGCGGCGTCGACGAACGAAAAGCCGCCGGGCAATGCCGCGAGCGCGAGGCCGATGGCGAGCCCACCGAGCGAGAACTCGTCCGGGATCACCATGTGGCGCAGGTCGGTCATGGCGATGCCGAGCAGCAGCGTGAGCAGCACGGCCGCGTGCAGCGCCTCGATGCTGGGGCCGAAGTGGACGGCGGCGGCCAACCAGATCAGCGCCGTCGCCAACTCGATGAGCGGATACTGAATCGAGATCGACGCGCCACAGCGGCGGCAGCGGCCCCGCAGCAGGAGATAGCCGAGCACCGGCACGTTGTCGTGCCATCGGATCGGTGTCGCGCACCTCGGGCAGCTCGAGCGAGGCGCAACGATGGAGCGTTCCGCGGGCAATCGTATGATGCACACGTTGAGGAACGACCCGGCCGCAGCGCCGACCACCGCCGCGATCCCCCAAAAGATGTACTCCGCCATCACGAGACGTTCTGGTTACGATCCGGAACCCCCGACCCGGAACCCCAGGCCGTCGGATCTCGTGAGGACGTAGAGTAGTATTCCGGCCGCGACGCCGACGTTGAGCGATTCGGCCGGACCGGAGATCGGCACGGCGACCTGCTGATCCGCCGCCGCCTGGGCTTCGGCGCTCACGCCGGCGCCCTCGTTGCCGACCACGAGCGCGGTGCGTGGGGCGGGCTTGACCGATTCGACAGGTGTGCCCGCGGCATCCGCGACGAGAAAACGAAAGCCCGCGGGCCGTAGCCACGCCGTCGCCTCGCCCCATCCGAGGTCGAGGATCGGCACGCGAAACGACGATCCGGCGGCGGCACGCACGGATTTCGGATTCCACGCGTCCACCGTGCCGGGCAATGCGACGACGGCATCCACCCGGAACACGTCCGCGCTGCGCACCAGCGTGCCGAAGTTGCCGGGGTCCTGAACGGCGTCGAGCAACAGGCACGTCGAGCGCGCGCCTAAGCGGACCGTAGCGGTTGTCGCGCGCGGAATCGCGGCCACGGCCAGCACACCTTGCGGGGACTGCGTCGATGCGAGCTTCTCGATTTCGGCATCGCGGACGTGCTCGACGCGGCCACGTCGTGCGAGCGCCTCCGCGAGCGCTGCGCCGCGTGCCGAGCCCTCGATAGGCATCGAGACCAGGGCGAGCTGGATAACGGCGCCCGAGGCGACGAGTTCCTCGACCACGCGGACACCCTCGGCGACGAACAACCCCTCCGCGTCGCGGTGCTTCCGGCGTTTCAGCGCATGTAAAAGCCTTGTATCACTTTGGCTTAGCACGGTCCCCCACCTGGAACACGAATTGCCACCAAGCGATGGATGAACGGGTCGCTCAACGTGTCCGTGCGCCCGTGCCCAGCGCAAGCGGAAGGAGGAGACGCATGCTCGCGCTTCGAAGCCGAATGCGGAAAGGCCTGGTGCTCGCGGCAGTCGCGGGCACCGGCGCAGTGGCAGCGAGCTGCAGCATCTCGCAGCAACGAGAGATCGAGCTCGGCCAGCAATACGCCGCCGACATCAACCGCCAGCTGCCGATCGTCGATGACGCAGCGGTGAACCGGTACATCAACGCGCTCGGTGATGAGATCGCGGTCCACGGCGACCGCGACATCGACTACCGTTTCTACATCGTCAACTCCGACATCGTGAATGCGTTCGCCGTGCCCGGCGGCTTCGTGTACGTCAACCGCGGCCTGGTCGAGGCGGCGGACAACATGTCCGAGCTGGCGGGCGTGATCGCGCACGAGATCGGCCACGTCGAGGAGCGGCACAGTGTCGAGCAGATGGAGCGGCTCCAGGGCGCGAACCTGGGGTTGAACCTGGCTTATATCCTGCTCGGCCGGCGGCCGAGCGGCGTCGAGCGCGCGGCGATCGATGTGGGCGGCGGCCTGGTCTTCTCGAGCTACAGCCGCAAGGCCGAGGAAGAGGCGGATCAGACCGCCATCGCATTGCTCGTCGCCGCAGACATCAACCCCGAAGGGCTCGTCACGTTCTTCGACGAGCTGCTCGAGCAGCGCTCGCGTAGGCCATCTCAGCTCGAGCAGTGGTTCTCGACGCACCCGCTGACCGAGGACCGCATCGACCATGTGCAACAGGTGATCGATCGAACGCCGGGCGCGCAGGCTCCGGGGCTCCAGACGCAGTCGAACGCGTTCGCAGCGTTCAAGGCGCAGCTGCGCCAATATCCCGAGCCGCCACCGGAGTACAGGGCACGGAATTAGGACGTACGCCTCGGGATTCCAGGATATGGATTCAGGTGTAGGGTTTTCAGGACCAGGGATTTGGGATTAAGATCTCGCCTAGGCTTGGACGGAAAGGAATAGTTGCCGATTCCGTTCTGGGTTCAATGTCCTATGTCCTGAGCTCTGAATTCTAGGTCCCATGTCCTATGAAGCGGTCGCGCTCACGATCGCGGGCAGTGACAGCGGCGGCGGCGCAGGGATACAGGCGGACCTCAAGACGTTCCACGCGTTCGGCGTGTTCGGCACGTCGGCGATCACGGCGGTGACCGCGCAGAACACGCTTGGCGTCCAGGCCGTCCACGTCGTTCCCGCCGCGACGGTGCTCGAGCAGATCCGGTCGGTCGCGTCCGACTTGCGGCCGGCCGCGTGCAAATCCGGGATGTTGGCGACGCGTGAGATCATCGAGGCGGTCGCGCGAGCGCTACGTGAGAGCGGCATCGCGCGCTACGTGCTCGATCCCGTGATGGTGGCGTCGAGCGGCGACCGTCTGCTAGACACGGGCGCGGAGGCCGCGCTGGCCCGCGAGTTGGTCCCGATCTGCACGCTCGTGACCCCGAACCTCGACGAGGCGAGCGTGTTGATGGGTCGCGCGATCCGTGATGAGTCCGGCATGGCGGAGGCCGCGGAGTCGCTCGTCCGACTCGGCGCGCGCGCGGCGCTGATCAAAGGCGGCCACCTCGCTGGCGACACGGTGGTCGACCTCCTCTTCGATGGCGAGCGCGTGTCGACGTGGCGGCACCCGAAACTGCGGACACGCAACACACACGGCACCGGCTGCACGCTCTCGGCCGCCATCGCGGCCGGCCTGGCGCTCGGCCGGCCGCTCCACGACGCGATCGACCACGCGATCGCGTTCGTGCGGCGCGCCATCGAGCAGGCGCCCGACCTCGGCTCGGGCAACGGCCCGCTCAATCACCTCATCGGCCCGTCGCTCTCGGCTCGGTGAACAGCCGTGCGATCACGCCGCGCACGATTCGCTCGAGGCGAGGCGCGGCGGCCGCGGCGCCGGCGAGGACCTCGTCGTGCGCGAGACGTTGGCACCCGAGGCCCGCGGCGCGGTTCGTGATCAACGAGATGCCGAGCACGCGCAAACCGGCGGCG
>JBOHRM010000566.1:0-6948 GCA_050732715.1 Longimicrobiales bacterium | reverse complement strand
CTTGTCGAACGCGAACGCGCGCTGCTCCGCGCCCGGCGGGAACGTGCGATAGAACCCCTGGTTCAGCGTCCAACCCACGTCCCTGTCCCACACCGCCTCGTTCGCGACGACGTGGATGGCCGGCCGCTGCTCGCGATCGGCCTCGCGCTCGATCACGATGCTGCGTATGCGGCCACCCCCCCGCGGGCACAGCACCGGAGACGCAGATAGCGGGCGCCGGACGTCGCCGCAACCCGGACCCTTAGCCGTGGCCGGCCGCGGTCATATGGAGAGACCGATCAGTACGCAGCCTAGGATGGCCGCGGCGCTGATGATCAACGCCGCGGCAGAAACACGACCCAAACGCACTCGGCGATCGGTATGGAACGCCAACCACACGATGCAGAGCATCAGCAGCGGCGTCATGAAGGCGCCGATGATGAAGTGTCCCACGATGATCAGCTCGGCCGGCGCGGATCGCATGGCGAGACAGCCGATGAGCAGCCCGCTCAGCCAGATCGCCTGAACGGTTTGGTGGCAACGACGTACGGTTGCGGGGTTGCCGCCATCGATCATGCCCAGGCTGGCGAGCAGATCGGCCCACATCCGCCCGCTCGCCGCGACCACGACGACGAGCGTGGAGAACAGCGTGCAGAACGCGCCGATCATGAACACCCAGCGAGACCAGTCGCCATCGGCGTGCGCAGCCATTCTTGCGGAACCGCTGACAAGCTGCAACCATCACAGCCGTAACCGCCTCCGGAGGGCACGATGACCACGCCGCGCAGCTGCGCCCTCACCTTTCACGGGCTCTTCGCCTTGATACTCGCTTCATGTGCGGACGGCGGAGACGTCGGCAGCACCGAAGCTGCGAAGTGGCAGGACGCTAAAAGAGGAGCCATCTCGATCACGTTCGATGACGGAAGCCCCAATCAGTTTCGCAACGCCATGCCGATCCTGAACCGGCTGGGAATGCACGCGACCTTCTTCATCGTGACAGGTGAGATCGAGGGGTCCGAGCATCCGCCGGCTTTCCTGGGCCGGCCATTCGAGGAAATCATGCGGGACGTCGCGGCTGCACCTACCGACGCCACGACCTTCCTCGAGCGCGCCTCTGCCCTTGCCTACCTCGGCTATGAAGGAACGCGCGACGCCCACGTACGGGCTGGATCGCTGTATGAAGGCGGCGACGTGGAAGAAGCCTACGCACTCATCGACAGGACCTACGCGAGCGTGGCAGCCGGTGACCTCCAACCCGGCAGGGACATCGGCGCGGAAGCCCGGGAATCGGCCTCACAACCATGGGACGACTACAGAAGATTTGCCGCCCAAGGTCACGAGTTCGGCAGCCACACCATCACGCACCCGCGCCTCGCGGCGCTCGATGAAACCAATTTGCTCTACGAGCTGGAAGGGAGCAAAGAAGACATCCGCAAACGCCTGGGTGACCGGCATACGTTCTCGGCCGAAGCGCCGTTCGGAACGGAGAACGAACGCGTCATGGACTATCTGCTCGATCTTTATCCTGCCACCAGAAACCGCATGCCGCATCCCTGGCTCGAAGAGATCAACCGATCGAACGGCATGGCACCCGCCGGCTCCGACAAGGAGTACGTGCAGTGGCAGAGAGGTCCACTGACGGCCGTGCCGGTGGATACGATGAAGTCGTGGGTGGACACGGTGTTGGCGAACGACGACATCTGGCTCGTGCTGGTGTTCCACGGCGTCGACGGCATCGGCTGGGAACCGAGAACGTCGGAGGACCTCGACGTCTATTTCCGATACATCAAAGACCGAGAGGATGATTTGTGGATCGCCACGTTCGGCGATGTCACGAAATACATGCGGCAGAGAATGAACGCGGAAGTCCGGAGCGAGCGACAGGGCGACCGCATCATCGTAGAATTGACGCACCGACTAGGCCCGGAACTGTTCGTTGAACCGGAGCGGTACGATTTGGATCTGACGTTGAGAACCCGAGTCCCGCGCGACTGGGCTAGGGTAACGATGAGGCAGGCCGAGCGAGTAGAGGACATACAGGTTATGACGGACGAGACGGGGCCGTTCGTGATGTACCGCGCGACTCCAAACGCCGAACCGGTCGAGCTCTCGCGGAGCGGTTCCTGAACGGTTTCACATGCTGCAATACCAAGAGTATGCGCCCTGTGGTGCGGTGGCGACGTACGTTGCGACGTACTGGAACTTCGAGGCCTCGCCGCAAGCCGAAGCCGTCGAGCATGAGATCATTCCGGACGGCTGCATCTCGATTGCGCTGCGACGGGCCGGACCGCACAGCCCGGCGGGCCTGCGCATCGTCGGGCCGCGCGCGACCAGCTTCCGCGTACGCATCAACGCTGGCGATTCCTATTTCGGGATCCGGTTCTGGCCGGATGCCGGAGCGGCTGCACTGCACATGGATGCGTGCGCGCTCCGAGACCAGGTACGCCCAGCCGCGGAGGTGCTGCTCGGCGGTGCGGAAGAGATCATGCGGGTGTTGATTGCCTGCCGTGGCGTGCCGGATCTCGTCATCGCCTGCGACGCTCTGCTGCCGCGTGTCCTCCGTAACGGCAGACCCATCGACCCGCACGTGCGCCATGCCGTCATGCTCATGATCGGCGCGGAAGGCGATGTCCCGATCGGAACGCTCCCGGCGCACATTGGCATCGGCCTCCGGCAGCTCCAGCGCCGATTCCGTGCATGCGTCGGACTCACAATGAAGGAATTCGCGCGGATCCGGCGTGTGCGCGCCGCGGCCGCAGCTTTGCTTGGTGGCGGCCGCGAGAGCGCCGCGCGGCTGGCCGTGCGCGCCGGGTTCTCTGATCAAGCGCACTTCATTCGCGAGCTCACGCGTGTAACCGGTGCCGCTCCGACCGCGCTTCGCATGCGGCTGGCTGCAATACGCCACCGCGACCTGTGGTTCTGATCGAACCCACGGTTCAACGACGTTTTTCTTCAATCCCGCGACGCCGCGAGATCCTAGATTCGATATGGGCTTCGTGTCATCGCTATCGGAGGGACTCATGAATCGCTGGCTGCTTGTCGCCGTAACGCTCGCGTACAGTGCGCCCTTAGTCGCACAGCAAGATGAAGCCGGGCCCATGCAGAAACTCGCCCGCATGATCGGGACGTGGGAGGGCGAGTGGACGATGACGAGGGGACCCGGCGAGCCGCAGCGGGGCCGGATTACCGAGACCGTGCAATCGAGGCAAGACGGGAAGGTGCTGCTGATCGAGGGGCAGGGCCGGTCGGATGAGCCGGGAGGCCGACTCATCCACGACGCGCTCGGCATCATTCACCACGACGCGCGAACGGGACAATTCCTGATCCGTGCGTACCGCGAAGGACAGGCGGTAGACAGCGAGCTCGCAGTCGAGGAGGACGGCCTCGAATGGGGTTTCGATGATCCCCGCGCCGGCCGCGTCCGGTACCGCGTGACGTTCAGCGTCGACGCCTGGCACGAGACCGGCGAATTCTCCCGCGACGGTGCGACCTGGACGCGCTTCATGGAGATGACCTTGGCAAGGGTCCGCTGAGCGGCGGTTTCACGGGGCCGTACGCGAACGACCTGGAGTGGCACACGCACTTGTCACACGGCTACTGCGCTGAACAGCTCGGCGTCGGCGCGATGACGCACGCGCGGATGAGGCTTGCAACGGCGAGCAGCGCACGCGTGCGGCGGATCGATCGAGAGAAATCCATTGTCGTGTCGGCTCTCTTGTTAGGGCTCGCCGTGACGGCTTTCCGCAGCCGGACGCGTCCCGGGCCGATTCGGCGCGCGCCGTGCCGCGATCGCGAAGTACAAGAAATACTTGCTCAACCCTTCCGCGGAGCCGGCGGGCACGTCATCCGTGAAGAACAGCCGACAGAACTCCTCGCGCGCTCGGAGCACTTCGCGCCTGCGGTGACCGCGCCAGCGATGGTCGGCTGCGGTGAGGTCGAACAGCTCGAGTGCGCGGTCGATCGCTGGGTCCCGGCGTGACATTCGGCCGGCGCGATCCGCGCGAATCGCACGGTCGACCTCGCTGCCGATGTTCGCAAGCTGCTCGACCAGCGTGAACGTTTGCCAGCGGCCAGCGGCTAGGCCCGCGTGGGCCGGGTAACGCGGTTCCACTCAATCCACCACAAGCGACGCGACAATGTGCCGGATCCGGTCGCGCAGCCCCGGATCATCGACCCCGCGCGAGCGGTTCCCGGATGAGGGTCGCAGGTTGACTACCGAATCGTACTCGATCCAATCGTCGTCTGATTCCTCGAGATAGAGGTTGATGCCCCAAAGATCTTGCTGGCGAGAGCCGTCATCCAGCAACGCGGCTTCTTCGTCCGAGTGCAAATCACCACCGACGGCCATCAGACGACGCGTCACGTCGACAACAGCTTTCACCATGTCGCCGAATCCTCGGTCGGCGATGGACTTCAACTCGGAACGGCTGATCGGTTCTTGGATGATTCGCAAATGGATCGCCGGCCAACGTCTACTCTGGAGTAAACCGATGGAGCACTCGGATCGTCTCACCCGTGTCGTCCATCTCGAAGAAATGGATGCGCTGGTCCGGTCCGGAGTTGGGCGCGTGCAGCGACATCATCAGCCGGCCGTCGAACGTCGTGAAAAGCATGGGATGCCCGCCGTCGTCGCGGTACACGGGTTCGCGCTGCTGGACCCACGGCCCGGCCAGCCGGCCGGATTCGGAGATCGCGAGCCCGACCGTGTAGCCGGTTTCGCTGAAGCTGGACCAGAGCATGAACAGCTTGCCCGACGTACTGCGGTGCAGCCACGGCCCGTCCGTGACCCACGACCCGTGCGTCGGCGATCGCTGCGCCCACGGCGCCTCGCTGCCGCGGAACAGGATCGTCGGCTCGCCGACCGTGCCGGACAGATCGTCCTTCAGTTGGATCATCGAGATCGCGCCGTCCACGACCTGCACCCATTCGTGGCAGAAGACCATGTACGGCACGCCGTCCTCGACCCAGAGCGTGCCGTCGAGCGTCATCATCTCGGCGGGCAGCGTCGGCTCGTTCGAGAATGGGCGGAACGGCCCGAGCGGCGAGTCGCTGACCAACACCTGCGACGCGCGGCGCACGCGCGGCGGCCATTCGAACCAGTCGGTCCACTGCTCGGGGAACTCGGCGCTCGAGTCGAACGTCAGGAACAGGTAGTACTTGCCCTCGTACGCGTGCAGCTCGGGCGCCCAGATGCCGCGGATCTCGGCGTCCGCGCCCCACATCTCGTTCGGGGTCTGGTAGACGATGTGCGGACCCTCCCACTCGATCAGGTCCTTGCTGGTGTAGGCGCGGACCGCCGCGCCACGCGCGGAGGCGACGATGGTGTACGTCCCCGTCGATGTGTCCGGGAGCACGCTGGCGTCTCGCATCCGCACGTCGTCGAGCCGGACGGTGCCCGGCTCGACCTGCGCGTGCACCGCCGGCACACCCGCCGTCGCGAGCCAGGCCCCGCAGAAGGCGAGGCACCCTACTGCGCGAGCCGCGATCATCACGGTCTCGCGCTGGGCAGTTCGTGGCCGCTGATGACTACGACGCGCTTGCCGAAGGCCGCACCGCCCACGAATCTGCCGCTTTCTCTGAACCATGGCGGAATCATAGGCGTCCACCGTCAGACCGCAACGGCCGGATGCCATCGGCTCTCCTGGACGAATCGCAAGAGTTGGCTCCGCGTCCGACGATTCACGCTACGCTGTGCTCGTACGGGGCCGTGGATCACCCTGAGCGCTCTTCGCCAGAGCGGAGGACGATCATCGGATCAATGCGCGTCGCGCGTCGGGCCGGAAGCAGTGCGGCGAACGCAGCGCTTGCGGCGAGGACGAGTGTCGCGCCGGCGAAGGCGGCAGAGTCGAGCGGATCGATGCCGAACAGGAACGCCTCGACCGAGGTCGACACCGCCGTCGCCGCGCTGCTCAGCGCGCTCGAGCCTTCATGATCGTGTTCATCGGCATCATCGTCGGCGGCATGATCGTCGCCATGTACCTGCCGATCTTCGACATGGTCAACGCGGTGGGCGCGTAGGCAGCGGAACTGAGCAGGCGCGCGAGTGAAACCCGAAGCGTTTTAAGCCACTCCGCTGTATGCCAACGTCGGTGGAGGCTCTAGTGGTCCGTGGCCGAAGTAAGCCGAATTCTTGCGGGAGCCTGGGAAGGGTGCAACCATCACAGCCGTGCCGGGCCGGAGGTGCAACAACCGACAAACGAGCGCGATCGTCCTGGAGTTGAGGCGCTCGAAGGTGATCCGTTGAATAAGGGTTGACGGAGTTGTACGTCTTCGGCGGCCCCGCGCGAACGAGATCGCCGCGCGCGTGCGGGTTGAGGCGACCATATCCGATGGATGCCTCGCGACGTCAGACCTCGACATCGACGTGGTGGGTGCAGAGCGATAAGGACTCGAGAATGTTGGCGGATCGTTTCGGGCCCGGCGTCCCGTTCCAGAAAGGCGAGGCGCTAGGGAACGACTATCTGGTGGTGGATGTCGCGGAGCTGCCGGGGCCGCTCACGCCCGACCAAGCCCGCGCGCTCTGTGACCGTCACCGGGGTCCGGGCTCCGATGGCGTGCTCGCGGTCGACCTGAGCGATGGCGGAATCCGCCTAAGGATCGTCAACCCCGATGGCACCGAGGCCGAGAAGAGCGGCAACGGGCTTCGCATCCTGGCGGCGTACCTGCACGGCCGCGGCGTCGTCGGCACGGACCCGTTCGAGGTCCAGCTCGTGAAAGACCGCGTGATGATGTGCGTCGAGAAGGTGCTCGACGATGGGACGTTGCTGGTCCGCGTCGACATCGGCCGCGCCAGCTTCCGGGGCGACGCGGTAGGGTTCCGCCCGGTCGCCGATGAAGCGCTGGGCGTCGTGCTGTCCCTCGGCGATGCCGGGACCGCCGAGATCAACACGGTGTCGATGAGCAATCCGCACTGCGTCGTCTTCGTGCCTCGGCTCGAGCGCGACGATTTTCTTCGCCGCGCGCCGCGCC
>JBOHRM010000565.1:0-3060 GCA_050732715.1 Longimicrobiales bacterium | reverse complement strand
GTCATGAGGACCGAAACGTCCTGCGCTCAGAACGACTGGTGCGAGTCCGGCTATGCGGAGCGCCCGCGGTATTACGCCCGCCAGATCATCACGCCCGACGACCTGACGCTGGGACTCGACTACCTGCTGAAGCTCCAGCGGCGGCACAACCGCCTGCTGCACGGCTGGGGCGTCGTGTGCGGCGCGTGCGTCCGCCGCGGTTCCGGCGCATGTGATGTCATCGTCGAGCCCGGCTACATCCTCGGGCCGTGGGGCGACGAGATCGTGATCCCGGACGAGGTGACCGTCGACGTCTGCCGCGCCAGCCGCCGCGAGCAGGTGGGGTGTTGTGAGCCGGACCCGCTCGATCCGTGGTGCGACGACGGCCCGCCCGACTGTCCTCGGGGGACCATGTACCTCGCGATTCGCTACGCCGAGTGCAAGAGCCGGCCCGTCCGTGCCCTTCAGTCGGGTTGCGGCTGCGGCTGCGACGAGAGCGCGTGCGAGTACAGCCGCATCCGCGACGGCTACGCGATCGCCGTCCTGCCCGAGTTACCGCCGACCTACACGACGCCGTTGGGCCAGCCCACGTTCGGGGCGCTGATCCCGCCGTGCAGGGGCCAGCTCCGCCAGGCCCGGTCCTGTCCGCCGTGTCCGGAAAGCCCGTGGGTGATCCTCGCGGACATAGCCGTCGACCCCCGGTGTCGCGTGCTCGGCGTCGACTGCTTCGCACACCGACGCCACGTCGTATCGTTCGCCACGTTCTATTTCGCGTGCGGGCCGTCGGCGCTCGTGCCTCAACCCGCGCAGCCCGCGGAGCCCGGGCGTTTCGCGATCGCCCGAACCATCGCCGCGCTCAGCGGGTCATCCGACCTCATCGATGTCGACGTGCCCGCCGGCACGCCACCCCGCGCCACGGTCGCGATGACGAGGGGAGACGGCACCACCGTATCGGTGCCCGCGTTCTTCGAGGTGCGCGGCGGCGAGACGTTGGCCGAGCTGCTCGAGCGCGAAGGCGGCCGCAGCTTCTACGACCCGGTGACCCGCGAGACCGTGACGCTGCGCGAGCTGTACACCGCCGCGGGCGTGCCATCGGACGCAACGCTGACCGGCGCGACGTCGGCGCTCGCACCGCTCGAGGGCCGCACGCTGGACGTCGGCAGCGTCCGCGAGGATCGCGCGGCGCTGGCGGAGCTGCTGACGCCCGAGGCGCTCGAACGGCTGGACCGCGAGCTGGGCGGCCGCGCCGAGGGCGCGGCGGATCTGCCGGCCACCGCGTTGGTCGGCGTCGCACCCCGTTCGACACTTGGCCGCTTCGTCACAGACCTGAGCATCGCCGACACGGCGACCCGGCCCCGCGACGAGTTCATCGCCGCCGCCGGCCAGGCCGCATCGGCATCGCGCAGGAGAGATGTCGAAACGCAGGCCGCCGAGCTGTGGGATGCGGCACGACGGATATACGCGCTTCGCCGCTGACGATCGCGCCGGCCGAAGGTGTCGAACCCATAGAACGAGGCGCCCGAGGTGACGGCCTGGGTTCGAGCCCGCGGCGGGGACCCGTGACGGCGTTCGCCGCCTGCGTTCTTCCCTGATCCTGTCACAGCACCGCGCTCTCGGGCGTTGCCTTGTACGGGCACATTCGCCCGCTCGCCACGCAGGTCGTTTCAACGCGCGCAGACGGTCTGGACAACATTCCCGAGGGCGTCAACGCCTCTGAGGAGGGGAACATGGCAGGCAATCGCTGGCTGTTCGCCGTCGCCTTCGTGCTCGTCGCCGCACCAACGGCGCTGGTTGCTCAGAACACCGGCACGGTCAGGGGCCAGGTGGTCGAGCAGACAACGGGCAGGCCGATCAGCGGAGCGCAAGTCCACCTGACCGGCACGACCCGTGGCGGGCTCAGCAATGAGCAAGGCCGCTATCTGATCCAGGGCGTCCCGGCGGCCGAATACGAGGTCCGGCCGACAATGATCGGCTACTCCGCGACCGCGCAGCAAGTGACCGTAGTGGCGGGCGACACCGCGGTCATCAACTTCGAGTTGCGCCAGAGCGCGATCGCTCTGGACGAGGTCGTCGTCACCGGGTACGGCACGAGTACGCGCGCCGACGTCAGCACGGCGGTCGCGAACGTCAGCGCGCGCGAGATCGCGAACACACCGGTCGCCGGCGTCGACGCCGCGCTTCAGGGCAAAGCCCCTGGCGTACAGGTCGTCCAAAATGCTGGGAACCCCGGGGTCGGGATCACCGTGCGGATTCGAGGGCACGCGTCGATCTCGGCCAGCAACCAGCCTCTATGGGTGGTCGATGGCATGCCGATCCTACGAGAGAACTACTCGCAGGTCGGCGTCGGCGGACAAGACCTGACGGCCGTCACCGGATTGAATCCTGATGACATCGAGTCGATCACGGTGCTGAAAGACGCCGCGGCGAGCGCGATCTACGGTTCCCGCGGCTCGAGCGGCGTGATCATGGTCACGACCAAGCGGGGCGCCCTGACGCCGAACCGGATCACCTTCAGCGCGTACGCGGGCACACAGGAGGTCGCACGGAAGTGGGACATGCTGACCGGTCCAGAATACATCGAGTACTTCATCGAGGGCATGCGCAACGACGAGTATGACGACGAGACCATCCTCGATGAGCTCGGCACGCTCGACGCGAGCTCGGTCTCGAGCATCGACTGGCAGGACGCCGTCTTCAAGTCCGCGGCGGTGAGTGACTTCAACGTCGGCGTGAGCGGCAGCGGCGATCGCATCAGCTACTATCTCACGGGCGGGTACTTCAACCAGCGCGGCGTCGTTCTCGGCTCGGGATACACGCGCAGCTCGGGTCGGCTGAACGTCGACTTCAGCGCGACGGACCGGCTGCTGCTGCGCGCTTCGATCGGCCTCTCGCGCGAGGAGCACGAACGCATCGTCAACGACAATACGATCAACGGCGTGGTCACGAACGCGATCGCGCTACAGCCACACTTGCCGCTACGCAAGGACGACGGTACCTACACCAGCCCGGACGATGGGCTCGAGTATACGCACCCACTCGCCATTTCCGAGTTCGACCAGATCCGCGCGCGCGGACTGCGCG
>JBOHRM010000564.1:0-14526 GCA_050732715.1 Longimicrobiales bacterium | reverse complement strand
CGGTCGAGCCGGGATCGGGCACGCTGACCAGGGCGTCCACCGTCTTCTGGTTGTAGTAGGTGAACTCGACGCCGGCGCGTCCGCCGAGCAGCGACGCGTCGAACCCGGCCTCCCACTCCTGACCGGTCTCCGCCTTGAGATTAGCATTGCCGTACTCGGAGATCGTGAGCGTATTCACGAGTGCATCGGCCGACACGCCCTGGCCGCTGGTGTACGTCCGGTCCGCCGTGAACGGGTCGGGTGCGTTCCCGGCCCTGCCCCAGGCGAGGCGCAGCTTGACCTCGTCGGCGAAACCGACGTTGAAGAAGTTCTCCTCGGAGATGACCCACGCGAGTGACGCCTTCGGGTACACGACGAGGGAGAAGTCGGAGCCGAACGCCGAGTTGTCGTCGATCCGGACGGCGCCGGTGGCGTAGACGCGATCACGCCAGCCGATCCGCTCTTCGAAGAACAAGCCGAGCGAGGTCTGCTCCTCGACCACCTCATCCGAATCCCGGGTCGCCGCGGCTCCAACCAGGTTCAGGTTGTTCAACACGAGGCCTTCGCCCTCGGCGAAGAAGTCTCGCTGTTTCCGTGCGTTGAGCTGGACACCCGCCGAGAACGCCGAGTGGATGTCATCGGTCAGCTGCCGGTCGGCGGTCCCGGCGTAGTCGACCGTCCAGCGGTGCACGCTGCCGATCTCGTGATCGATCGTGCCGGTCGCGGCGATCGCGCCCCACGGCGCCCGGCCCGTGGTGTCCTGGCGCTGGAAGCCCGTCTCCACGAACGTCTGCCTGTCGAGACCGAGCGTCAGCCTGTGCCGGAACCACTCGAACGGCGCCCAGTTGCCCGTGACGCCGATCGTGGAGCGCTCGATCCGGTTCTGGTTGTCGAACTCGTTCGTCACGCCAGGACTGAACCCGAGGAAACCGGCCTCCCACGGCGCGCTCTGCGCCCGCGCACGACCGCGCATCGCATTGCGGATCATGCCGTTAGATGCATTGTTGCTGAGCGGCTGCTGCAGGTGCGTCCGCGTGTAGCTGAACTGCGTCGACAGGTTGAGATTCTCGCGCACCTCGAAGTCGAAGTTCGCCCGCCCGCCCAGCCGGTCGGAGAAGTTGTTGAAGAACACGCCCTCCTCATCGTTCTTGTTGAACGAGAGGAAATAGCCCATCGCCGACGTGCCGCCGCGCACCGACGCGTTGATCGACGTCATGGTGCCCTTGCGCAACGCGGCCGGATGACGGAAAATCGGATCATCTCGCAGCACGAACTGGTTGGTGCCGGGGATCTGGATGATGTCCTCCTGCGGGATGCCGTTGAAGAGCCTGGCGTCGCCGTTCTCGTCACGGCCCCACCACTCGATGTCTTCCGGCGGCCGGTTGCCGGCCGCGATCTGACACCCAGGAAAACCGTCGTCCGTCTGCATCTCCTCGGTGCAGCGCCGGTACGTCGTGTAGTTGCCATCCGAGGTGCTCTCGAGCCACTCGTTCTCGCCGTAATCCACGCTGACGTTCCACTGCGGACCCTGGTCGGCGCGGCGTCCCTTCTTCGTGATGACCTGGATCACGCCGTTCGCGGCCTCGGCGCCGTACAGCGTCGCGGCGGCGGGTCCCTTGATCACCTCGATGCTCTCGATGTCATCGGGATTCAGGAAGTCGAGCGCGGTGCCGCCCTGCATCGTGCTCGCCCCCTCCATGTTCGCGCTCTCGATGCGGATCCCGTCCACGTAGAAAACGGGCTCGTAGCCGCCGCTGAGCGAACCCGCGCCGCGGATCCGGATGTTGGAGGACGATCCGACCTGCCCGCTGTTCGCCATCAGCGTCAGACCCGGCGTCCGTGCGGTCAGCAGCTCGGTGGCGTGGCTGATCGGCGCATCCTCGAGCCGGCCGCCTACCGTGACCTTTCCGACCGAGTTGCCGAGCTCACGCTTCGACTGCGCGCCCGCCACCCCCGTGACCACCAACTCGTCCAGCGTGATCGCCGAGGTCTGCAGCTCGAAGTCCGCCGTCGCGGCCTCGCCAGCAGCCACCGTCACCGTCGTTTCACTCCGCGAATAGCCGATCACGCTCACACGCAACGTGTGCTCACCGGCCGGGACCGCGTCCAGCGTGTATCGGCCGTCCGAGCTCGTGACAGCCACCAGAGACGTGCCCACGACCTCGACGGCGGCAGCCACCAGCGGCTGCTGCGTCGACGCGGCCCGCACCGTCCCGCTCACGCTCCCCGTCTCCTGCGCCCATAACGGACCGGCTCCGAGCACCAGCACGAGCACCGCCGCGGTGAGCGCAAACGGACTCTCGTTAAGGAGTTTCCATCTCATCTGCCTTCCTCCGTGGGTTGGGACGAACCGCCCGGGCGCGCGCCGAGCCCGGCAGTTCGTCGTGTGTTTCGCACGGCAAAACAAGCAGTGGGCGACACCGAGGACCGCCCGACCAATCGGACGCCGGTCGTGCCGACACGTGCGGTCGTCGACGCACACTATGTTGTATACGAATCGAATCCAGCACGCTTCGCCCCGAATACGATGCGTGCCGCGCCACTGCGCACGACCAAGATGATTTCAGCTTGCTGGTCAACCGGATAAACGCTTATGTACACAATTCTGTGACAGCGGCCACCCCGGTGCGGCGACGCGAGGGGGGCAAGCGGTGAGCCGGGCTGGTCCAGGGCCGAACGATGATGGACTGCCGGTCGGTGCCCATCCTGCGTTTGGAGAGGGTGGAGATGAGCGAGGTAGAATCGGAAGTCGTCGAGGGATCGGCGCCGGTGTTGGCGCGCCGTGAGGGGGCCGTGGGCGTTCTCACGCTGAACCGTCCGGACCGGCTCAATGCGGTGAACGCCGAGCTCTACGAGGCCTTGTCGGCGGGAGCGATGCGACTCGGCCGCGAAGCCGGTGTCCGCGCGATCGTGCTCACGGGCGCGGGCCGGGCGTTTTGCGCGGGTGCGGACCTGAAAGCGCACGGGGCGGCGCAAATGTCGGCCGCGGACCGGCGAGCGTATGCGCGTGTCGCGCAGCGGGCGAATCTCGGGCTTCGGCGTTGCGGCGTTCCGGTGGTCGCGGCTGTCAACGGGGCCGCGGTCGGCGCGGGTCTCGAGCTGGCGTTGTCGTGCGACCTGATGGTCGTCGCATCGGACGCGAAGCTGCGTCTGCCCGAGGTCGCGCTGGGCACGTTCGTGGGCGGCGGCGTGACGCGCGAGCTGCCGCGCCGAGTGGGGTTGGCGCGTGCGCGGGAGCTGTTGCTGCTGGGCGAGTTCTTTTCGGGCGCCGATGCCGCGGCGATGGGTCTCGCACTTCGCGCCGTGCCCGCATCGGAGGTGGTGGATGCGTCACTCGAGGTGGCGAGGCGGCTCGCTCGACTGGCGCCGGTCCCGTTGCTGCGCATGCGGCGGCTGCTTGCGCGCTCGGACCGGATGACGCTGAAGGAAGTGATGCGCGCGGAGGCGGCGGCGCTCGATGCGTGTATGGCGACGGAGGACTGGAGTGAAGGCGTGCGCGCGTTTACCGAGAGGCGCGAGCCACGGCACGAGGGACGCTGACGCGCACGTGCACGGAGGCCGATGAACCGTGACCTGCAGCCCGTTGCCGTGCGGCTCGCGACCCCACCGAGCCGGCACGTTCCTCCCAGCCTCTCCCTGCCGGGAGGATCTCTCGATGCGGTGTTGCGACCGGCGTCGGTCGCAGTGATAGGCGCGTCGCGCGATCCCGCCAAACGCGGGCACCATATCGTGCGCGCGCTGCTCGAGTCGGGGTTCGGTGGCCGCGTGGTGCCCGTGAATCCCGCGGGCGGCGAGCTGCTGGGTCTGGCGGTGGCGCCTTCGATCGCGGACATCAGCCCTCCGCCGGAGCTCGCGGTGATCTGCACGCCAGCGGCGACCGTGCCCGCCGTGCTCGATACGTGTGCCGCCGCCGGTGTCGGCGCGGCCGTGATCCTCGCCGTCGGCTTTGGTGAGTCGGGCGCGAGCGGCGCGCGGCTCGAGGCGGAGGTCGCGGCGATCGCGCGGCGCGACGGGATCCGCGTCGTCGGCCCGAACACGTCCGGTCTCATGAACGTGCCGCGCGGGTTGAACCTGATCGGCGTGCGCGGTGTGCGCGCGGGCCGGCTCGCATTGCTCGTTCAGTCCGGCAACCTCGCGCTCCAGCTCATGACCGAGTGCGCCGCGCGATCATCGGCTGGTTTCTCATTCATCATCGGCGCCGGAAACGAGATCGACATCCGCTTTCACGAGTACCTGCACGCGCTCGCGGATGATGAGTCGACGGGCGTGATCCTGATGCACGTGGAAGGGTTTCGCGACGGCCGGGCGTTCTACGAGACCGCACGCGACGTTTCGGCGCGCAAGCCGATCGTGCTGCTGAAAGGCGCGCGCAGCGCCGGCGGTGGTGACGCGGCGCGGAGCCATACGGGTGCGGTCGCGGGTGAGTACGCCGTATTGCGCGCGGCGTTGCGCCAGGCGGGCGTCATCGAGGTCACGCGCACGGACGAGCTGCTGCACGTGGGTGAGGCGCTCGCGGGTCAGCCGCCGATCGGGCCGGGCGCCGACGTCGCGGTGCTGTCCGACGGCGGCGGCCACGCCGCGCTCGCCGTCGACGCTTTGGTCGCGCTCGGTACCCCGCTCGCCGTGCTGGGCGAGGACACGCGCGAGCGGCTTCGGGTCCTGCTCGGCGATGCGGCGGCGGCCGGCAACCCCGTCGACATCGCGGGCGCCGCGGATGAGAATCCGACGATTTTCGTCGATGCGCTGTCCGCGCTCGCGGCGGACCCCGGCGTCGGCGCGATCCTGGTCGTGGGGTTGTTCGGCGGCTACGCGATCCGCTTCTCCGAGTCATTGCTCCCGCTCGAGCTCGATGCGGCGGCGGCGATGACGCGGGTGGCGCGGGAGGCCGGAGTCGCGCTCGTCGTCCACTCGCTCTACGCCGGAACGCGTAGCGCGCCGCTGCGTGCCGTGGCCGCCGCGGGGGTCCCGGTCATCGAATCGCTCGAGGTGGCGTGCCGTTGCGCCGCGGCGCTCGCCGAGCGAGGCCGCATCATCGCGCGATTGCGCGAGCATTCGAGCAGCCGCGGACCCGGGTCGTTCGAGGAGAGCGTCGCCGTAGAGGGCCCCCTCACCCTAACCCTCTCCCCCGCACGCGGGGGAGAGGGATCACGGAGCCGCGACGCGAGGTCGCGCGCTGCGGGTGTACTCAGCGAGAGTTCGCTACTCGAGCCGGTGGGTGTGCACGGCGAGAGCTCGCTTCTCGAGCTGGAAGGCGGGCTTGGCGGGAGCTCGCGCCTCGCGCCGCAGGGTGTGCACGGCGAGAGTTCGCTACTCGAGCCTGAAGCGCGTGCACTCGCTGCCGCGTTCGGCGTGCCGTTCGCGCCGGCCACGTTCTGCGAGACGGCCGATGAAGCGGTGCAGGCGGCGGCCGGGTTCGGAGGGCCGGTCGCGATGAAGGTCGTGGCGCCCACGGCGCTGCACAAAACCGACGCGGGGGGCGTCCTGCTCGGCGTCGACGTGGCAGACGCCGGCGTCGCCTTCGAGCGCATCGTCGACTCCGTGCGCCACTATGCGCGATCCAAAGGCGAGGACTCCGTTGTGCGCGGCGTCCTGGTCAGCCCGATGATGCCGGTTCCAATGGCGGAGCTGCTGATCGGCGTACGGCGTGACCCCCAGTTCGGCCCGGTGCTCGCGATCGGCTCGGGCGGCACGCTGGTCGAGCTCCTCGATGATGTTGCGCTTCGCGTCGTGCCCGCGAGCGATCTCGAGGTGCGTGAAGCGATCGAGGAGCTGCGCGTTGGACGCATCTTGCGCGGCGTCCGCGGAGGGCCGGCCGCGGATGTCGAGGGCGTGGTGCGCCTCGCTCAGTCGCTCGCAGACTGCGCGCTCGCGCACGCGGCGCTCGACGCGATCGAGCTCAACCCCGTGTTCGTATATCCGGACCGCGCCATCGCGCTCGACGCGCGCGCGGTTTCCGGAGCGCCTTGAGCTGCGCGCTCGACGTCAGGCTCGTTCGACTGCCACTCCTGCTAGACGAGAAGCTCGCATAGCCTTCACGATCCGCCTCGCTGCGCCATTCATTGAACGTCGCGAACGGATCATCGCCCGGGCCAGCCGACGCTTCGCTCAAGATGATGCGGTCGCCCTCGGTGCGACTAACAATCCCTTGGCCATACGATCTAACGGCATCAATCGCAGAGAGACGCAGAGGGATCGGAGGACGCCGAGGTACGCTCCGGGTATCCTCGCACTACCCGCCGGACGCCATCCGTCAAGCGCGCAACATTAAAGTTGATCAGCAATCCAACAACACAGCCGGAGAGCTTGAGGTACGTCATCATCTGAGCCATGTGCACGGCCTCCAATTTCGCCACGGTCTTCAACTCGACCACAAGACGGCGTTCGACGAGGATATCCAGTCTGTAACCGCAATCGATGCTCACACCCCGAAAAGTCAATGGCATCGTCACCTGGCGCTCCACCTGCAAGCCACGACGTACAAGCAGGGCGCCAAGACAGGCTTCGTATGTGGATTCGAGAAGCCCTGGCCCCAACTCCCGATGCACCTCGATAGCTTCTCCAATGATCGCCTCCGTCATCGAATCGATCGCCTCCACTCTGCGGCCCTCCGTCGTTCTCCGCGCCCTCTGCGACTGACTCCGTTCGAAGTTGGCGTGGCAACAGCCACCATGGAATAGCTGGATGGGACGAAGTGCCGAGGCTCTTGCTCCGGATTCGGCCGCCGGCTATCGTGTGAGACGGCCGTTGGGGCGGCCGACGGTCCGCGTAAAGGGTCGAACCCACCCGCCAGGCAAAGTCGACGGTCAGCGACCCTGACTTCCAGCCCGTGAGACGCGGACGCCGGGCGCAATGGAAGGAAGGGTTTCATGTCGATCTCGGACCTCCCCGATCGTGCGTCCCTCGAGTATCTGAAGAAGCTGGCGAAGGAGCGGCTGCGCGAGATGCGCCGGACGGACCCTCGTGCGCGTCTTTCCGCGGCGCAGCTCGCGGTGGCGCGGGACCATGGCTTCTCGAGCTGGCGCGCGCTGAAGGCGGAAGTCGAGCGACGCTCGGCGCCTGCTGCCGAGGCGTTCTTCGAGGCGTGCCGGGCGGGTGACGTCGCGGCGCTGCGCGAGCTGCTCGATCGCGAACCGGATCTCGTTCGTAACCGCAAGGACGGCACGACGGGCCTGCACCTGGCCGTGCCGCAGCCGGACGCCATGCGGCTGCTACTCGAGCGTGGCGCGGATCCGAACGTACGTGATGAGGGTGACAACGCCCTGCCACTGCATTTCGCGGCGGGCGGCGGGCCCATCGAGTCGGTTCGCACGCTGCTCGACGGCGGCTCGGACGTGAACGGGTTCGGTGACCTCCACGAGATGAACGTCATTGGTTGGGCGACGTGTTTCGCGGCGGCGCGGCGAGACGTGGTCGAGCTGCTGGTCGAACGCGGGGCTCGGCATCATATCTTCTCCGCGATCGCGCTCGGTGACCTCGACCTGGTCAGGCGCGTGGTCGAGCAGGGCGCCGGCGCGTTGTCGCGCCGACTGTCGCGGTTCGAGCAGCATCAGACGGCGCTGCACTACGTCATCGCACCCGCGGACGGCCTCGTCGGCGGGCTGTTCCGCACGGGCGAGCACTACCGCACACTCGAGCTTCTGCTCGAGCTCGGCGCGGACGTCGAGGCGGTAGACGCGAAGGGCCGGACCCCGCTGGCGGTCGCGATGCTGCGCGGTGACCGCGAGGCGATGCGCCTGCTCCACGCGGCGGGTGCGCGCGAGCCGCAGTCGCTGGACAGCGCGCCGTCGAACCGCGCACCTTCTTCGTTGCGCGCTTCGATCGGCAAGCTCACGCCGATGTTGGGAGTGCCGGACATCGAGACGGCGGTCGCGTGGTATCGGTCGATCGGCTTCGAGCTGACGGGCAGCCATGGTGAGAACGGCAAGGTGGACTGGGCGTCCGTGAGGTTCGGTGATGCCGAGATCATGTTCGCCTCATCGGGCGACGCGTGGCGCGACACCACATCGGCGTTGAGCCTTTGGATTCGAACG
This sequence comes from Longimicrobiales bacterium, assembly GCA_050732715.1. GTDB lineage: Bacteria > Gemmatimonadota > Gemmatimonadetes > Longimicrobiales > RSA9 > JBOHRM01. The sequence continues at coordinate 6,517 of JBOHRM010000564.1, read as the reverse complement.
GACCGTCTCGACGATCTCTATGCGCTGCTGAAGCGGCGTCAGCTCGAGCGCGCGCGTTCGTTGCTCGCGGGTGAGCCGGCGGATGAGCCCGAGCTCGCGTTCACGGGAGACCTCTACACCGCGTTCTATGGTCAGCGCGAGTTCTCCATCCGAGATCCGAACGGTGTCACCGTGAATTTCTTCCAACCCGTCGAGTCATGATGTCGGCGTAGACCGGTCAGAGCTCTTCCCAGCGCGTCTCCAGAACGCGACGGTAGACTCGGCTCTCGATCATGATGTTCACGAGGTCGCGATCGACGTGGCCCGCGTCCGCTTCGGTCAGGATGATGTCTAGCGCCCGGTCAACGGCCACGGCCGGTTTGTACGGGCGGTCGACGGCCGTGAGCGCATCGAAGATGTCGGCGATCGTGATCATGCGCGTCTGCACGGGGATGTCGTGGCCGGCGAGCCGCCTGGGATAACCCGTCCCGTTCAGCCATTCGTGATGCGCGGCCGCGTAGGCCGCGGTGTCCTTCAGATCATCGGTCCACGGAATCTGCGATAGGAACAGAAACGTCTGTGAAGCATGCGATTCCATCTCGCGACGTTCGTGTCCATCCAGGCTGCCTTGCGGGATCCGCAGGTAGTGCAGCTCGTCCGGGCGTAGGTACGGTTCCGTGCGCCCGTCGGGCAATGTGAAGGTGTGCGCGGCCACGTCGGCGAGGATGCCGGCGGCTTCTTCGGGAAGCAGCGTCGGTTCGTTGGCCGCTTCGATCGCCGATCGATACCGATCGAGCCGCACCAGCCCTTCGTTGCGGCGCGCTTCGAGCGCGGCCAGCCGCTCCTCGGAATCCGTTCGCGATGCGAGCAACTGCGCGCGATCCCTCTCGTACTCGAACGCAATCGCGCAGCGGATCAGATCGAAGCGGGCACTCACGCGTTCCCACAGATAGGCCGGCAGCTTCCTGGCCTTGACCAATACTTCCTCGCGGACGCCGAGCTTGCCGCAATCATGGAGCAACGCCGCATAACGCAGCTCCCGCATCTGCGCGGGTGAGAAATGCATGGATCGGTACGGGCCCGTCGCCGTGCGCTCGAGGGCGCCGGCCAGATCCGTGACGAGACTGGTCACGCGGATGGAATGGCCCGCGGTCGTGGGATCACGCTGGTCGATCGCGGTGATGGTCGCCCTGACGAAGCTCTCGAAGATCCGTTCGATCTGGGCGCGAAGCTGCGCGTTCTCGATCGAGACCGCTGCCTGTCCCGCGAGCGAAAAGCCGAGCTGCACCTCATGGTCGGTGTAGGGAACGACATATCGCTCGACATCCTCTCGGCTGGTAATGCGCGCACGCGCATCCGACTTGCGATTGGCCAGCTGAAGTACGCCCACGACCTCGTCGTGATGATCGATCATCGGAATCGTCAGCATCGACTTGAACGGGATGCCGAACCGGCGTTCGACCATCGTGTTCAGGGCATACGGCGCTTCGGGGGGGATGTCATGGACGTCGGCCAGGACCAGCGGCTGGCCCGTCTTGGCCACGTGCCCGGCCAGGCTGGTGGAATCGAGCGGAAACGCCTCGCTGTACAGCGCCGACACGTCGGGTACCGACTCACTGTGCAGTGCCTTGAACAGCAGTCGCGCCGTCCCATCACGCTCATCCAAGAGAAACAGGCCGCCCGCGTCACTCTCGGTGAGGCGCACGCTCTGTTGGATGATCTGGCGCAACAGCGTATCCGGATCTCGCTCCATCATGAGTGCCATGCCGATCCGGTTCAGCCCGGTCAGCTCTTGGCGCGATTCGATCAGCGTGAGCCGATCACGCAGGCTGCTCCGGCGCGCCTCGGACAGCCGGAACGCGGCGCGAAGGATGCGCAACCGAGCATGGACCTCCGAGATTCCGGCCAGTGAGACGTCTGCGTCATCACCCAGGGCCAGCTCGGCGTCCGCATCACCCGCGACGATCGCCAGGTGCTCGGGCAGGTGTTCGAGGGCGAGAGCTCGCTCGACCGGCGTGCCGTCTACGACCAGCACGGCAGGCCCGTCACAATCGGCGGCGCCGCGCACCAGAGCCTCGGCGGGCAGCGTCGCGACGCGCTCGTGATCGAGCCCGGGCTTCAGCTCCGACAGTCGAAATTTCGGCCCGTGGAACAGAGAATATCGGGCCGGCTCCTTCGTTCCACGCGCGATCGTGGCCTCCCAGGGCTCGAGGCTGCCACGGCACCTATCAAGATCTCGGCCACAAGCGAGTTTGCGGGTTGCGGATTGTGGGTTGCGAATCGGTTCGTGGTGCTTTCCCTCACCCCCGGGCGGGGGCAGGCAAGCGTGAGGGGTGGCAAGCTCCCTCTTCCCCGGGCGGGGGAGAGTGCTGGGGTGAGGGGGCCACGGAAGTTCGCGACCCCCTACACTCAACGCTCGAGCCAATCGATCCAGGCCGCGCCCACACCATCGACGTCCGCGGGCAGTCCGGGGAGTCCCGCGATCGCTTCCGTGTCGGATGGATCGGCGAACAGTCGTCGCGCGAGCTCTTGAACGGCGGTTGGCCCGCCCATCTCGATGACGAACGCGAGAACGGCGAACGATTGGGGATAGAAGTCGAGCACTGAGTCATTGGACGGGACGGGCGCGCCGTCGCGCATGGCGAGGGCTGCGTCGTCGTTGGTCGCGGGGTGCGGCATCGCGAGGATCGAACCGAGATCGCGCAGCCGCGCGGGGAGCTGATGAAACTCCGCGGCTCGGCCGCGCCGGTTCTCAGGGGACTCCGCCCAGATCGCGACGCCTTCATCGAGCCAGTCGGGGAACGGCGTGCCGTAGTAGTTGGCAGACGCGTCTTCAGCCTGGCCGCCCGGGCGCGCTTCTCCGAAGAACCGCGCGGCGAGCAGCGCGTGCGCGGTTTCGTGCGGCAGAACGTTGCGCCAATGATCCTCGATGTAGAGGCGCGCCGCATCGCCCTTGCCCACGCGTTCGGCCAGCGCACGGCCGGTCGGCCAGAAGACGATCGCCACGCCGTCTCGTGCCGAGGTCCGATAGCCGCCGCGCTCCCAGAGGACCACGCGCACGCCGGGCACGGGGTCACCGAACAGCTCGCTGAACCGAGCGCGTGCGTGCTCGCAGACGTTGCGCGCGCGGGCGATTTCCGGCGCCGGTGCATTCGCCGGTGCATTGCCGGTCACCTCGCAGGATCTCCGTGAGGCCAGCGGGTCAGGTGCCCCTGCTACTTCCCTCCTCGTCTCCTGGGCTTGGGCGGAGGAGTTGAAAACAGCGGCGGCAGATGCGGGGATCAGCACGGCGAGAACCGAAAGGAAAGAGCGCTTCATCGCGTCTTGTACAGTCGATCGGTAGGGCGGCCCGGCAAGGTCGCAAAGTCAGGGCCTACGCTTCAAAGTCCAGCAACAGCGGAACATACACGATCCAGGCGGTTGGCGTTCCGCGCGTGCAGTCGGGCGACACGCCACCCGCCGATGCGCAACCAGCCCGCACCGTGCGCGCCGCGCCAGTCCGAACAGATTAGATCGCCGAGAACGACAGAGAGCCACGGAGGTAGGCGTCGCGAGATCGACACGATCTCAGTGTTCTCCCAACCCTCTGCGGCCTCCGCGATTGAAATCTGTTTCACAGATCGCGCCTGAGCGCCTACGACCCTCCGGTGACGCGCTTCACCCGTGTGCCCGCCGGTATGGTCTGGTCCGGCCCGCTGAGCTGGTTGATGAGCGCGAGCTCGGTGATGTCGATCTCCGACGGATAGCGTTGGTTGAACTGCGCGAGCGTCATGTTCTCGGGCACGCGCACGACCTCGATCCGATCGGGCTGAACGCCGAGCGCCTGGGCGTCCGTGAGCCGCGCGAAGCTGCCGAGACTCCGCCGGAATACCGGCTCGTAGTCAGAAAAGCGTGCGGCGCGCGTGTACGCCAGGATTTGATAGGTGTCGCCACGGTGTGCGATGTAAAGGGCGTCTCCGCGCAGGACCGCGTCCTCGGTCTGCGCCTCGAAACGCGCCGAAACTGCGGACAGGCCGTTGACGGTCTCTCGGGTCGGCGCCGTGCCACGGATGCCCTGCTGGGAGAGGAACTGCCGGGCCGCTGCCTCGGGCGTGCCCTGCGCGAGCGTGAGCTGGATCAGTGCATCCTGCTGCGGGCTGCCGGCCATTACGGCCTGCGTCATGTTCTGGTATTGCCAGCCCTCGGGTAGATCGATGCGGAATCGGAGTTCGGGATGAAGGAACGCGGCGCCGCGGAAGTAGCCGTTCCGCGGATTGGTGCCGTAGACGACGGCGTCGATCTGTCCCATGTACTCGCCCTCGCCGGTGTTGAGCTCGGGCAGCGGCCGTTCGAGCGCGGCGACGCGCTGGTTGGTCCGCTCGATGCGCTCGGCCGGGAACGGGTGCGTCGACAGCCACGACGGCACGCCGCTCGAGCCCGCGTTCTCGCCGGCTCGCTCGAGCGAACGGAAGACGTCGGACATCTGCCGGACATCGTAGTGGTTGGCGAACGCGTAGCGGAACCCGAGCTCGTCGGCCTGGTGCTCGTCGTCACGGCCGTACTTGAGGAAGAGCAGCTGGAGCCCGGCGCCGGCGAGGTCACCGACTTCGGCGACGGCGGGTACGAAGATCATGCCGAGGCCGAGCCCGAGCTGCGCGATCTGCTGGCGGCTCATATGCGAGACGGAATGCCTGGCGGTGACGTGGCCGATCTCGTGACCGATCACGGCGGCCAGCTCGGCCTCCGAGTCCATGAGCGAGAGCAGCCCGCGGGTGACGTAGATGAAGCCCCCGGGCAGCGCGAACGCGTTCGGCGTCGGGTCATCGACCACGGCGAACCGCCAGGGGAGCTGCGGCCGCTCGGAACCGGCCGCGAGCGTCTTGCCGATGCCGCTGACGTACGCCTGAAGCGCGTCGTCATCGACGAGCCCGATCGACGCCTCGACCTGCCGCGCGTAGTCCTCGCCCATGCGGATCTCCTGCCCCTCCGAAATCAGCGAGAGCTGGCGCTCCCCCGTGACGGGGTTGACCGCGCAGCCGCCCACCGCCGCGGCCGCAGCGGCGCCCGCCGCGAGTGTCAGAGTTGCCATCGGTTTGAAACGCATGGTGTCCTGCTCTCGTTGTGGTTATGGTGGCTCTTGGGTCTACCCGTAAAGCAGGTGCTCGGTTGCGGATGGAGATGAAACCTGTCACGCGACGCCGTATCGCGTTCATCCTCGGCTTCGCCGCGTACTTCGTTGCGGTGTGGTTCTTCTGGTCGACGCCCGTGGTCTACCCGCTGCGCATCTTCGTGGTGATGCTCCACGAGGTCAGCCACGCGGCCGCGGCGCTCGCGACCGGCGGGCATGTAGAGCGCATCGTCCTGACGGCCGACGAAGGCGGCGCGACCTATGTCGCCGGCGGCAATGCGTTCCTCATCCTATCCGCCGGCTATCTCGGCAGCCTGGGCTGGGGCCTGCTCCTGCTCGAAGCCGCGCGCATGCACAAGCGCTGGCTGCGCGGGATCGTCGCCGTCGCCGGCATCGCGGTCATCGTGATCGCGCTCGCCGTGGTCCGGAACCTGTTCGGCTTCATCTTCAGCGTGGGCTTCGGCGCGGCGCTGGTGCTGGCGGCACGGTTTCTTTCGCCGGGCGCGAGCGCCGGGATGCTCACAGTGCTCGGTCTGACCAGCACGCTCTACGCGGTGCTCGACATCCGGAGCGACGTGCTCCAACGCCCGCACCTCGAGTCGGACGCGTTCATGCTCGCCCAGCTCACCAACGTGCCGACACTGGTCTGGGGCGTGTTATGGTCCGCCGCCGCGCTCGCGGCGAGCGGCTGGGCACTTGCCCGAGCCTACCGCGAAACGACCAGGGCGGGCAGGGGCGTGCGCGGGCGCGGAGCGCGGGCCAGAGTCGGGTGAACGAGCGGGCCGATGGTGGCCCACGCATCACACCCGCGCCCGCCCGCCGTCAAGCCGTCGCCCTGCTCAATCGATAGGAAAGATGATGCCGCATTCGGGGCACACGAAGTCGCGGCCGCGGCGGCGGAGGATGACGGGGCGGGAATGGCGTGGACAGAGGAGCTCGCGACCCTCCACCTCCGCGGCGGCGGCGATCTCGGCCACCTCTTTCTTCGTCGCCTTCGGCACCTCGAACATTCGACGCTGCGCGCAGCTGAGGCACTCGAACCAGACTTCGCCAGCGCGGCTCGGGAGCGTGCCGATGCGGACGATTTCGGAGAACCCGCCGCAGCCGACGGGGCAGGGCACCATCTCGCCGGCGAGGTAGGCGCCTAGCGGATCCGTTTTCCGGAGCGGCGGCGAAGGCCGGACGACGGCTCGCTTGCGCCGCTTGAGGCGTTTCCGGCGAAGCCGCTCCCGTCCCTCGCGATCGAGCCGCCGCCGCTTGCGGCGCAGGACGCCGATGGCCGATGTCTCGTCGTCCGCCGCCGGCTCCTCGACCTCTTCTTCAGCGCCGTTCTCATCGGTATCGAGGAGGCGGACGCGACGTGGCCGGCCGGGCCGACCCTTGCCCTTGGCGCGCGGCCGCGCCCGTGCCGTTGTGCTCACGGCCTGGCCG
>JBOHRM010000563.1:0-4314 GCA_050732715.1 Longimicrobiales bacterium | reverse complement strand
CGTCGTTCCTTGTCAGGGCGGCGCATCGGGTCTCTCGGTGCTACGCGGACTTCCGCAACGAGGTACTCGGACCCAGCTCTCACGGGCTGGGTCCCAGGTGCTGGGTCCTGGCCCCGGAGTCCTACGTCCAAATTAAGCTACAGCGCAGAAATCGCGCATCTCGACCCAGCCGGTGCCGGTGAGGGTTGCGCGGATGCGTTCGCGGGCGGCCGTGCCGGCGACGGCGGCGAGCGCGACCGCGCCGTTCGGTCCACCGAGTGAAGCGTAGTCGATGACGGGCGCGCCGTGGATCGTCTGGCCGAGCTTGCGCGGGTCGACGTCCACGAACGCCCGGATATGGAAGCCGCGCTCGGCTAGAGCGCGCGCGATCGACTTGCCGACCGGCCCCGCTCCGCAGATGACCAGCTCGCGCCTCGCGCGCAGCAGCGTGCGCGACAGGTAGTGTAGCTTGCAGCGGCGGAACGCGTCGAGACCGTAGCGGGCATCACGACGCGAGAGGCGGTTGGCGCCTTCGCGCCAATCGAGCAGCACACGCGGCACCTTCATCAGCGCGTAGCCCGCGGCCCAAAGGCGCAGCACGAGATCGTAATCCTCGGGCCAACCACGGTCCCGGTATCCGCCGGCGTCCTCGAGCACCGTGCGCCGTATCATCAGCGTGGGGTGCGGGATCGGACATTCGACGAAGACGTCGCGTGCGATCTCGTCAGGCCTCAGCGATGAGTTGATCCATCTCTCGTACCGCAACCCACCGCGTCCAACCACGTGGCGCGGAAAGTAGCGGATGCGCGTGCCGCAACCCACGACGGGTTCCTCATCGAGCAATCGCATCTGGAGCGCGAACCGCTCGGGGTGCGCCACATCGTCGGCGTCCATGCGCGCGATGCGGGTCGCGCGCGCGACCGTCAGTCCTCGGTTCAGCGCAGCGACGATACCGCCGCCGTTCGCATGCTCCACTCGCACGCGCGCATCCCGCCGCGCCCAGTCGGCCAGGAGCGCACTCGTGCTATCGACCGAGCCATCGTCAACGGCGATCACCTCGAAATCCGTGAACGTCTGCGCCTCGAGGGAGGCGACGCACTCGGGCAGGTACTGCGCAGCATCACGGCAAGGCAGCAGTACCGAGAGGCGGGGCATTGCTGATCTACGAATCGCGATTGAGCGCGGGCTCGGTGCGAGCCGCCTCGAGCTCGACGAAGGCCTCGCGCAGGTAGCGGGAAGTATGGCCGGCAGAGGTGGCCGCGACGTCGCGCGGGTGTCCCATCGAGACGACATGGCCGCCCTCCGCGCCCGCCTCCGGTCCGAGGTCGATGATCCAGTCGGCGGCGAGCATGACCTCGAGGTTATGCTCGATCACGAGCACCGTGTGGCCCACATCGATTAGACGCTGCAGCACGCGCAAGAGCTTCCGCACCTCGCCGCCGGAAAGCCCCGTGGTCGGCTCGTCCAGGATGTACAAGCGGTTGCCGCGCCGCCGGCCCGCACCGATCAACTCGCGCGCGATCTTCAGCCGCTGCGCCTCGCCGCCCGACAATGTCGGCGCCGGCTGCCCGAGGCGCAGATAGCCGAGGCCAACCTGCTGGAGTTGCCAGAGCATCTGACCGAGCTTGTCCTCGCGGATGAAGAACCGGATCGCCTCGTCGACCGTGAGATCGAGCACCTGCCGGATGCTCAAGCCCTTGTACGTGACCTCGAGCGTCTCCGGACGGTAGCGGTCGCCGCCGCACGCCTCGCACGCCACGTAGATGTCCGCCATGAACACCATCTCGATGCGAACGACGCCCTCACCTTGACACGATTCGCAACGGCCGCCTTTCACGTTGAATGAGAAGTAGCCCGGCCCGTAGCCGCGCTGTCGTGCGAGAGGCTGGCGCGCGAAGACATGGCGGATGGCATCGAACGCCTTGATGTACGTTACCGGATTCGAGCGGAACGACCGGCCGATCGGCGCCTGGTCGACGAGGACCACCGCATCCAGCAGCGACGCGCCGTCGAGGCGATCGTACGCGCCGATCACCTCGCCGAGATGCCGTTTCGCGCTCGTCTCGCCGCCATCGAGCTCGCGCTCGAGCGCGCGGTACAACACATCATGGACCAGGGTGCTCTTGCCGGAGCCGCTCACGCCCGTGACCACTGTCAGCACGCCGATCGGGACCTCGATGTCGACGCCCTCGAGGTTGTGCGCGCGTGCGCCGATCAGCCGGAGGCGGCGCGGCGCGAACGCCGGGCGGCGCGACGGCGGCACAGCCTTGTCGCGGCCGGATAGATAACGGCCGGTCACGGTGTCCGCCTCGAGCAGACCGTCGAACGAGCCCTGGTACACCACCGCGCCGCCGTGCTCGCCGCTGCCGGGTCCCAGCTCGATGACGTGGTCCGCCGCACGGATCGCGGACGGATCGTGCTCGACAACCACCACGCTGTTGCCGGCATCCCGAAGACGTCGCAACAAACCGATCAGCCGGCCGGTGTCACGCGGATGCAGACCCACGGTCGGCTCGTCCAGCACGTACAGTGCGTCCACCAGGCTCGATCCGAGCGAGTTTGCGAGCGCGATCCGCTGCGCTTCGCCACCGGACAACGTCCTGGCCTGACGGTCGAGCGTCAGATAGCCGAGGCCGACATCGCTGAGGAAGTCGAGCCGCGCCCTCAGCTCTCGCAGGATCGGCGCTGCGATCTCGCGCTCCTGCACGCTCAGCATCTCGGCGCCCGCCGTGGCCTCTCCCACTTGCTCGACCCACTGGCGCAACTCGAGGATCGGCAGTGCCGCGGCCTGCGCGATGGAGAGACCGCCCGTGCGGACGTACAACGCCTCCGGCCGAAGTTTCGCGCCGTCGCAGTCCGTGCACGTGCGCGGCGTCTGATACTGGCGCAGGAAGACCCGGATGTACTGCTTGTAGCGCTTGTCCTCCCGCGACCGCAAGAACGGGATGACGCCGCCGAACCCGGAGCCGCCGTGGATCACGGCGCGGCGGAATCCCGCCGGCAAATCGAGCCACGGCCGGTCCTCCGAGATGCGACGCCGCTCCGCGAACGCGAGCAGCCGATCCCGATACCGGCCGTAGCGCGGCTTCTCCCACGGGTCGATCGCACCCTCGGCGAGCGAGCGAGCCGGATTCGGCACGATCAAGTCGACGTCGTACTCGAGCGTCGCGCCGAACCCCGTGCACGTCGGACACGAGCCGTACGGATTGTTGAACGAGAAAAGCCGCGGCGTGGGATCGAGGAACCGGACTTCCGGATGCTCGGGGCAGCGGAACCGCTCGGAAAATCGCTCGACCGCGCCACTCTCCGCGTCGATCACAGCCAACTCGCCCTCGCCCTCACGAAACGCGGTCTGGATCGAATCGGCGACACGGTCACGTCCCGACCCACGCACGACGAAACGGTCGACGACCACGAACAGGTCCTCGGCCTGCGCCAGGTCGACACCGAGCGACGTTGCCGACCACGCGTCAGGTGAGTCGAGCTCGACCATCCGACCCGCCACGTACACTCGGATGAAGCCGAGCACGCGCAGGTTCTCGACCACGCGCTCGTGCGCGATCTGCGCGCTGCGCGGCAGCGGGAAGGTGATCAGAACGCGCCTCCCCTCGGGCCGCGCCAACACCGCGTCCGTCGCGGACTGCACTGTGTCCGGCGCGACCACGCGCTCACACACTGGACAGTGGGTACGGCCGACGCGCGCCCAGAGCAGGCGCAGATAGTCATAGACTTCCGTCGCGGTGCCGACGGTCGAGCGGCTCGTTCGGGCGGGGTTCTTCTGCTCGATCGCGACCGCGGGACTGATGCCTTCGATCCAGTCGACGGCGGGCTTCTCGATCCGCTCGAGGAACTGCTTCGCGTACGTCGACAGCGATTCGACGTAGCGGCGCTGACCCTCGGCGTAGAGCGTATCGAACGCGAGCGATGACTTGCCCGAGCCGCTCGGGCCGGTGACGGCGACGAGGGCTCGACGAGGGAGCTCGAGGTCGATGCCCTTCAGATTGTGCTGATGAGCGTTGCGAATGATGATGCGGTCTTTCACGCTCTCCGCCGGCCCTCCGATCCTGCGCTGCAACCTTTTACCCGTTGGCTGCGTCCAAGATCAATAGAGCCGGTGACGATCTCGAACGGTTGCCGCGCGCGAAACGCGACGCCGCGCTCGATCCGACCGGCTCTACGGGGATTCCGCCTGAAACCCCGGCACGCGGGCCAACGTAGTTTCTGGCACGCGTGCAGACCCTGGCTCGGGTCGGCCGCGCTTGGGTCAACCATCCGCTCTCCCGAGGAGCGAACGTCCCACCTATCTTTCCTACCGCTACTTGCGCGGCTGCGACC
>JBOHRM010000562.1:0-2896 GCA_050732715.1 Longimicrobiales bacterium | reverse complement strand
AGCGACAGCCGATCCGGCGGCGCCTGCGGCTCCTCGATCTGGCGCGCGGACACGGGCGCGGCCAGCACGAGGACCGCGAGGCCGAGGCGAACTACGGACCACATGAGGGCCCTCCTTGGTAGTGTGGGTGATCGGGCGGTATCATAGATCGGCGTTCCGGGTAGTCGCAACTGGTTGGACCCAAAGGCGGAAGGCTTGCTCGAACCTGGCGGCGCGGCGAGCTTCTGGCGGATTCCCTTGGTGAATGAGCCGCCGGCAAACCCTCATGCAGACCGACCTACTCGAGCTCGACGTGAACAAGCGGCCGGCGTCCCTACCGTTTCAGGGACGGGTGCTGTTCCTGGTAGACGACGCCGAGCTGATGCGACGCCAGCTCGGGGGCGAAGACCTCGAGCTGACCGATGATCTGCGCGCCAAGCTGCGCGACCAGATCTCGACAGACGAGATCACGCCCGCCTACATCTGCTACTACTTCGACGAGACCCTCGGCGAGTTCCCCTACCTCGGCCTGCGCGCGGGCGACGAGTTCCCGGTCGGGCGCGGCACCATACGCGGCGGCGGGTTCGTCTGCTCGGTCAGCGGGAAGCGGCGCGGCAAGGGCAGCTCGCGCGAGCAGTCGCCGTACGCGGAGCTGATGGCCGGCATCCGCGTGGTCATCGCGGAGAACATCGAGCGCATCTACAACGAGAACTGTCAGAATCTGGGCGTCCTCACCTCGACGGATTTCTCGTTGATCGAGCGTATCCGTGCCGGCGAGGCGATTGAGCTGGATGCGTTCACGCGCGATGTGGATCCGATCACGCGTGAGATCATCGAGTACGGCGGGCTGTTCGAGTACAACGTCGCGCGGCTCCAGGGCAACGTCACGATCCCGCCCATCGCGTCGATGCAGGGCCACCCGCCGCGGCCGATGACCATCGCGGAGAAGATCTTCGCGTCGCGCTGGGTCGTCGACGCGGCGGCCGGCCGATTCGGCGTGCCGTGGGTCAAGCCGGGTGATACCGGGTTCGTGCGCACAGACCTGCGCTTCTCGCACGAGTACGTGTCGCCGATGGCGGCGATCTTCTTCGAGGAGAAGCTCGGCGCAGACGCGCGTGTGACGGATCCCGGCTCGATCCTGATGTTCCGCGACCATCTGACCTACTTGCACGAGGTCATGCCGCCAGAGCGCGTGCAGCTCGGACTGCTCGACGTCGCCAGGCAGCTCGAGGTGAAGCAGCGGCTGTTCGCGGAGAAGCAGGGCATCAAGCTGTACGGCGAGCGCGTGGGCGCACGCCTCGGCTCGGAGGCGATCTGCCACAGCAAGGTGCTCGAGTCTTACGCCGAGCCGGGGATGGTCATCGCCGGCACGGACTCGCACACGCCGCACTCGGGCGCGGCCGGCTGCATCGCGTTCGGTGTCGGGACCACCGCGATCTTCAACGCGTGGATCACGAAGGACGTGCGCGTTTCGGTGCCACCATCGTTCAAGGTGGTCGTCCGCGGCGAGAAGCCCGCCAACGTCACGGCGAAGGATTTCATGCTCGAGATCCTGCGCCACCCATACATCAAGGACGGCAACGCGATAGGTCAGATCATCGAATACGCGGGCGGCGCGATCGAGGCACTGAGCGTCGACGAGCGCGCGACCATGACGAACATGGCGGCCGAAGTCGGCGCGTTCACCGGCATCATCGCGCCGGACGCGAAGGTCGTCGAATACCTCGTCGCCGAGCGCGGCATGGACCGCGGCCGCGCCGAACAGCTGTGCGAGGGACTCGCCTCCGACCCGGATGCCGAGTACGTCAATGTCATCGAGATCGATGCGGCCATGATCCGGCCGATGGTCGCGCTGCCCGGCGACCCCGGCAACGGCCTGTACGTAAACGAGCTCGGCGACGAACCGGTTCGACTCGACGTGGCCTACGCCGGCTCGTGCACGGCCGGCAAGAAGGAGGACATGGACATGTACGCCGCCGTGCTCGCCAGCGCGCGCGAGCAGGGGCTACGTGTTCATCCGGATGTGAAGATGTACCTCCAGTGCGGCTCGCAGGAGGTGCGCGCGTACTGTGACCAGCGCGGCTACCTCGATCTGTTCGCCGATATGGGCGCCGAGTTCATCGAGCCCGGCTGCGGCGCGTGCATCGCGGCCGGTCCAGGCACCAGCCGCTCCGCCGACGAGGTGACGATCAGCTCACAGAACCGCAATTTCCCCGGCCGATCCGGACCCGGCCAGCTCTACCTCGCCTCGCCATACACCGTCGCGGCCTCCGCCATCGCCGGCCACATCACCGAGTGGGACCCCACAGCGCCGATCCGCACGGTCGAGCCCGCCGGCGCCGCCTGACGCACGTCAACGAGCCAGCACCGCGGCGACGGCGTCTTGATTCACGTCGCGCTGTGGGAGCTGTGGGAACGGATATGTGAACCACCTGGACGCGAAGAACCCGTTCACGGGGCTTCAGCTCCCCGAGCCGGGGCAGAGCTTCACGACTCGGTTGAGCTACGCGTTCTGAAGGCACGCCAGTACAGAAGGCCGCGGCCTCGATCGAGACTGGGCGCGAGGCCGCGCGGAGGCACCTCCGATCAGAACCGGAGCCGCAGGATGTAGGTCCGCCGCGACTCGTTGACCGGCGGCGGCTCCGCGCTGGGGCCGCTGCTCTCATCGGTAACCGCGACAACCACCGCTGCAACGGCGATGGCGCCCGCCGCCAGTCCGATCGTGCGCGCGGGGCTCAGGACCTTGCCCTCGATCCGCTCGACACCGGACCACGGGACGGAGATGAAGCTGTTGAAACGGCTCACCGACGGGGGCCTGAACGCGAGCGCCATGTTCTCATCCGTGGTCTGCTCCGTGATGGTTCCCCGTACCACGGGGCTAGGGCTCGGCCCGCCAAGCACATCGGCTTGGCGGGCC
>JBOHRM010000561.1:0-2206 GCA_050732715.1 Longimicrobiales bacterium | reverse complement strand
ATCATGCCTCGTTGGTCAGAATATGTCCTTTCACGAATGCCGGCGCTCGACGTTTCGCCAGAGCAAGTGGCGGAGATCATCGAGGAGCTCGCGCTGCAGCTCGAGGCGACGTACGAGGCCGCTCGTGCGACTGGCCGATCGGAGGAAGAAGCCCGGGAGCGCGCGCAGGCGGAAGTGACGGACTGGGAAGCGCTCGCCCGAGAGGTCACCCGAATCGAGCGGCCCATCGCTGCGCATCTGCCGCGTGGCATTCGGCCGCGTCTCGAGCGGCCGGTGCCCGGCGTCCCTTTCAAAGGAAAGGGAGCTGTGGCGGGACTGGGCTTCGACATTCGATACGCGTTACGTGTGCTTCGGCGATCACCGGGCTTTACGGCCGTGGCAATGGTCACGCTGGCGCTCGGCATCGGCGCCAATACGGCGATCTTCACGCTGCTCGATGCCGTGCTGTTCAGGCCGCTCCCCGTGCCCGCTGCCCACGAGCTCGTGACGTTGTACGAAACCGCTCCTCAGGCCGCTCCCGATTTGGCGAGTGGTTCGGGAAGATATCTGCGGTTTTCGTATCCGCGTTTCGAGCGACTCGAACGAGCGCTCTCGGAGCGGGGATCGCTTGCCGCCATGACGCGGCCGTCTACGTTCGTCGCTCGCATCGGCGGAATCACCGAGAGACGACGCGTGCGAGGCCAGCTCGTCTCGGGTGGCTACTTCTCCATTGTCCGCATAGGGGCAGCGCGCGGGCGCCTGTTGTCGCCCGCCGATGCGAGGTTCGACGCCGAACCGGTCGCCGTTATCCGCGATGGCTTCGCGACTCGCGCTTTCGGCGGAACGGACGACGCCATCGGTCGAACGCTCGCAATCAACGGTGTCGGTGTGCTCGTGGTCGGCGTTACGCCGCCTGGCTTCGCGGGCGTGTGGGCGGACGGCGAGGTCGACGTGTGGCTTCCGCTTGCGTTGCAGACGAGGGTCGGCCACCAGAACAACTACAGCTCGTACGGCGGCACGGATTCCGCGCCATGGCTCGAGCAGGATCAGATCGCCTGGCTGAATCTCGTTGGCCGCATTACGCCGACCGAGCGGCCGAACGCGGAGGCTCTGCTGCAAGCCGCGAATCACGCAGCCCTGAGCGAGTTCGCCGAGACGCTCGGCCCGAACAATCGAGCGGATATGCTGGCGCGCACGCTCGCCATCGAACCGTTCGAGCGCGGCTTCTCCCGATTTCGAGGGCAGTACTCGACCGCGCTCTTTGCATTGACGGCTCTGGCGGCGGTGGTGCTGCTCGTGACCTGTGCCAACCTTGCCAATCTGCTGCTGGTCCGCGCGGCGGGGCGCACTTCTGATATGGCCATCCGCATTGCGCTGGGCGCGGCGCACGGCCGGCTGATCCGTCAAGCGCTCATGGAAAGTGTCGTGTTGGCATTGCCGGGCGGCGTGCTCGGATTCCTGTCGGGTATCGGCGCGAGCGGCTTTCTTGCCCGTCAGCTTCTCGGCACACGGGGTCCTCTCGCGCCTGGTTTCTCGCCTGATGCGCGCGTGATCCTCTTCGCCGTCGGCCTGTCGCTCGCGACCGCCGTGCTGTTCGGCGTGGCGCCGGCCCTTCGCGCAACGCGAGCCGGGTATGCGGCGTCCGTTACCACGAGCGCGCGCCGGACCATCGCACATTCGAGCCTGAAAGCCATGCGGCCCCTCGTCGCTGCGCAGTTGGCCTTATCCTTCGTGGCGGCGGTCGCGGCCGTGCTGTTGGGTCGAACGCTGGTCAACCTCACTCGCCTGGATCCTGGATTCGCGATCGATCATCTCGTCGGCGTAGGGTTCGACGCCCGCGGAAGCGGCTATACCGACGATCGCATGGCGGCCCTGGGCGAACGTCTCGTCGTCGCGGTCGAAACTGTTCCGGGTGTCACCTCTGCATCACTCGCCAGGTGTGGCCTCTTCGCCAGCTGTTACCAATCGAGCGGTTTTGATATCGACGACATCCATGAGGACGTCGGGCTGCGATACAATTGGGTCGGCGCTCACTATTTCGCCACGGTAGGTATTCGCGTGGCGGCCGGCCGGGAGTTCGATGAGAGGGATACGGCAGACGGCTCGCGAGTGGCGGTTGTGAACGAATCCCTCGCACGACGCTTCTTTCAGGGACGGAACCCGGTCGGCAAACGCCTCGGATTCGGCGAGAGCGATACCGAGATCATCGGCGTCGTGCGCGATGCGC
>JBOHRM010000560.1:0-2573 GCA_050732715.1 Longimicrobiales bacterium | reverse complement strand
CGCCGGTGTTCACGCCTGATGAAGACGGTGTGCACGCGGTGGATTCGCGGGCGCTACGAACGAGGGGACCGCAACATGTCGAGAACAACGTTGGCGAGCGCGCTACGGGCGCTCGCGGCCAGCCTCGTGGTTTGGGCCGTGCCGGTCGCATTGCCCGACACGGTGCTGGCGCAGCAGCAGGGCGCCATCGAGGGCACGATCACGACCGCCGAGGACGGCGCCGGACTCGACGGCGTACGCGTCGTCATCGAAGGCACGGGTCTCACGGCGGCGACCGAGCCGGATGGCGCGTTCCGCATCGCGGGTGTGCCGGCCGGCGAGGTCGTATTGATCGCCGAGTACGTGGGAAGGCGTGTGGCCCGGCGCGCGGTGACGGTCCGCGCCGGCGCGAGCACACGCGTGGACCTCGCGCTCGAGATCGAGGCGCTGCGCGCGGACGAGCTGGTGGTGAGCGTGAGCCGGGAGGCGCAGCGACGCGCGGAGACGCCGGCGTCGATCGGCGTGATCACCGGCGAGACACTGCGCGAGGTGCGGCCGTCGCATCCATCCGAGATCGTGAACCGCGTCGCGGGCGTATGGGTCAACGTCACGGGCGGCGAGGGCCACATGACGGCGATGCGCCAACCGAAGACGACGAGCCCCGTCTACCTGTTCCTCGAGGACGGCGTGCCCACGCGCTCGACCGGGTTCTTCAACCACAACGCGCTGTACGAGATCGATGTGCCGAACGCGGAGCGCATCGAAGTCACCAAGGGCCCGGCCACGGCGCTGTACGGCAGCGACGCGATCGGCGGCATGATCAACGTCGCGACGCGTGCGCCGGGTGAGCAGGGATCGTTCGAGGCGACGCTCGAGGGTGGCGCGTTCGGCTTCGCGCGGCTGCTCGCGTCGGCCGCATCGCAGCACGGCCGAAACGGCGTGCTGGCCGAGGTGAACGTCACGCGCACCGACGGCTGGCGCGATGGCACGGCGTACGACCGGCAGAGCGGCACGCTGCGCTGGGACCACGAGCTCGGCGCGACATCACGCGTGCGGACCGTGGCGACGTTCTCGCGCATCGACCAGTCGACCGCCGGCTCGTCGGCGATCTCGCTGGATGACTACCACGCGCGCCCCGAAATCAACTACACGCCGATCTCGTTCCGGAAGATCCACGCGTTTCGCCTCCATACGTCGTATGAGCGCGCCGGCGCCAACACACTGTTCACCATCACGCCGTTCGTCCGCTGGAACCGGATGGAGATCCTGCCGAACTGGTCATTGACGTATGATCCGGGCGTGTGGGACACCGGCCACGCATCGGCCGGCGCGCTCATCAAGCTCCGGCGCGACTTCGAGCCGATGCGCGCGCGCATCATCGCCGGCGCCGACCTCGACTGGAGCCCGGGCTGGCACGAGGAGACGAACATCTCGGCCACGCGCGAGGGCAGCATCTTCACCGACTACACCGCGGGCGAGACGATCTACGACTACGACGTCACGTTTCGCGGCGCGTCGCCGTACGTCCAGGCGGAGGTCTCGCCCGTCGAGCGGCTGCGTCTGGTCGCGGGCCTGCGTTTCGATTGGCTCGGCTACGACTACGACAACGCGCTCGGCGAGTTGACCACGGGATCACACCGCCGGCCGGCCAGCGGCGGCGTCGACTACACGCACGTCAGCCCGAAGCTCGGCGCAACGTTCGCGCTGAGCGACGACGTCAGCGTGTACGGCGCCTACAGCCATGGCTTCCGCGCGCCGTCGGAGGGCCAGCTGTTCCGCCAGGGCCGGGCGCAGAACACGCTCGGCCTCGAGCCGGTCAAGGCGGACAACCTCGAGGCGGGCATTCGTACGCGTGTCGGCCGTGCGCTCACGTTCGAAGCCACGGCGTACCGCCTGACGAAGACGGACGACATCCTGTCGCTCACGAACGCGGACGGCTCGACGGAGACGTCCAACGCGGGCGAGACGCTGCACCGCGGCATCGAGCTCGCGGCCGGTCTCGCGCTGCCCGCGGGGCTCCGCCTCGATGCCGCCTACTCCGTCGCGAAGCACACGTACGAGGCGTGGGAGCCGCGCGACGGCGTCGACTTCAACGGCAACGAGATGGAGGACGGGCCGCGCCAGCTCGGCAACGTCGCGCTGTCGTGGAGCCCGGCCTCGCTCGGCGGCGCGAACGCTTCGCTCGAGTGGAGCCGCATCGGCGCGTACTGGATGGACGCGGAGAACACGCACCGCTATCCCGGTCACGACCTGCTCAACCTGCGCGCGAGCGTGCCCGTCACGGAGCGCGTGACCGTGTTCGGACGGCTGACGAACCTGACCGATGAGCGCTACGCGGAGAGCGCCGGCTACACCGCCGCGCGCGGCGAGGAGCTCGCGCCGGGGCTGCCCCGCGCGCTGTATCTCGGTGTGCAGTACCGATGACTGGATCGTTCCGAGTTCCGGGTTCCGAGTTGTCAGTGCAAACGGCCGCGCGCGGACGACGGGCGAGACCGAAGGGATGATGAAGGTCATCCGCGGCCGCAAGCACAGCGAGGCCCCAGTACCATCCGTTCGGGAACGGTGGATCCGCGGGGCATGGAGCGTTGAGGAGG
>JBOHRM010000559.1:0-4691 GCA_050732715.1 Longimicrobiales bacterium | reverse complement strand
GTCTACGAGAACTGGCTCGAGAACATCCGCGACTGGTGCCTCTCGCGGCAGCTCTGGTGGGGGCACCGCATCCCCGTCTGGAACTGCCGGAACACGGAGTGCGCGGAGATGTTAGTCGCGCGCGAGGACCCTGATCGGTGCCCGAAATGTGGCGGCCACCTCGAGCAGGATCCGGACGTGCTCGACACGTGGTTCTCGTCGTGGCTGTGGCCGTTCTCGACGTTCGACTGGCCCGACCGCACGGTCGACCTCGACGCGTTCTACCCGACGCAGACGCTGGTCACCGCCCCGGACATCCTGTTCTTCTGGGTCGCACGCATGATCATGGCGGGCCTGGAGTTCATGGGCGAGGTGCCGTTCGGTGAGGTGTATTTGAACGGGACGGTCCGGGACAAGGAAGGGCGGCGGATGTCGAAGTCGTTGGGTAACGGCATCGACCCGCTCGAGGTCGTCCGCCTGTTCGGCGCCGACGCGTTGCGCTACACGGTGATCATAGCGCAGGGGCTCGGCACGGATCTCTACATGGATCACCGCAACCTCGAGGAGACGTTCAAGCCGGGCCGCAACTTCGCGAACAAGATATGGAACGTCGGCCGGTTCGCCTTGATGAACCTCGAGAGCGCCGGGACCGAACCCGCCGAGGTGCCGGCGCTCGATGATGTCGAGGCCTCGCTCGAGCTCGCCGATCGCTGGATCCTTTCGCGGTTCTCCGCCGCGGCGCACGAGATGACGCGGCAGCTCGAGGCGTTCCGCTTCCACGAGGCCGCCGAGGCCGCCTACCAGTTCTTCTGGGGCGAGTTGGCGGACTGGTACATCGAGCTGGTGAAGCCGAGGCTCGAGGCGACGGCGTCGGCGCCCGCGAGTCGCTCGGCGGCGCGCGCGACGCTCGCGGCCGTGCTCGACGGTGCGCTCCGGCTGCTGCACCCCATCATGCCGTTCATCACCGAGGAGTTGTGGCAGCGCCTGCCGCGCACGCGAGGTCAGGAGCGCGAGGCGTCGCTCGTGGTCGCGCGTTGGCCGTATAGCGCGGGCGCGGAACCCCGGGCCGGGGCCGGCGGTCCGCGCCCGGACGCGGACGCGGAAGAGCAGCTCGGCGAGTTGATGGAGCTCATCCGCACGGTCCGCGGGCTGCGCTCGAGGTATAAGATCCCCGATGGTGCGCGGCTCGACGTCCGGCTGTCGAATTTGACGCCGGGGCTGGCCGCCGCGCTCGCCGTCGAGGAGCGCGCAGTGCAGCGCCTGGCGCGCGTGGGATCGGTTGAGGCGAGAAGCAACGGTGCGACGGGTGCGGCGGCTCGCGCCGTGCTCCGCAACGGTGTCGAGCTGAGCGTTCCGCTCGAAGGCGTCATCGATCTCGAACGCGAGCGCAGGCGGATCCGCGGCGAGCTCGACCGTGTCGGCGGCCAACTGCGCGCGACCGAGGTCAAGCTCGGCAACGCAGACTTTCTGGATCGGGCCCCGGCCGCGGTGGTCGAGCGTGAACGTGAGAAAGCCGGGAGCCTGCGCCAACAGCGCGAGCTGTTGGCCGGCATCCTTGCGGACCTCGAGTGAGCTTCACGCGGACCACCTCCCGACTGGCTCTCGCGACAGCGATCCTCGGCAGTTGCGCACGGCCGATGCAGCCGCCCGGCGGCGAGCTGGACCAGCGGTCTCCGCAGATCATCGCCACCACGCCCGAGCCGCTCGCGGTCATCACCGACCTCGCTCAGCCTGTCACGTTCCAGTTCGATGAGCGGATCAGCGAGCAGGGCGTCCGCGAATCCGTACTCGTGTCACCCGTCACGGCCGAGGTAGAGGTCTCGAAGGGCGGCCGCTCGATCCACGTCGAGGTCGACGGCGGATGGAAGCCCGATCAGGTGTATCGTGTGGTGCTGTTGGCCGGGGTCCGCGACTTGTTCGGCAACGAGCGGCGAGAGCCGGCCAGCCTCGTGTTCTCGACCGGGCCGCCCGTGCCCAACACCGCGATCGCCGGCCTCGCCTACGACAGGCTGACCGGAAGACCCGCGACCGACGTCATTGTCGAAGCGACGAGAAAGCCTGACACCGTGCCGTATTCGACCGCCGGTGACACGTCCGCGTTCTTCGCGCTGACGCACCTGCCGATCGGTGATTACGACGTCATCGCCTACGTCGATCAGAACCGGAACCGGCGGCGCGACGCACCGGAATCCGCGTCGCCGGCATACCCGGCATCGCTCGTGGCGGATAATGACACGGTGGTCATCGACCTGAGCATTGTGCCCTCGGACACGACGCCACCGATTCTGACCGCCGCGCAAGCCCGGGATTCGGTCGAGGTGCTGCTCACGTTCGAGGACCACCTCGATCCGGAGGCATCGCTCGATGCTGTCGAGGTCGCGTTGTTCGCGCTGCCCGATACCACGCCCGTGCCGGGCGTCCCGCGGCTCGTTCGGCCGGACGTATTCGAGGAGGAGCGACGCGCTCGCCTGGATTCGCTGCTCGCCGATTCCGCGCGGGCCGACACCGCGGCCGTGGACACGGCGGAGGCGCCGCCGCGGCGGCTTCCCATCACGCCGCTTGCGCCGCCACAGGCGTTCGAGCCCGAGACAGGCCCGCTCCCCGTTCGCGAGCTGGTGCTGGTCGCGGCGAGGCCGCTCGAGCACGAGGCGATGTACCTGGTGCGGATCGGTGAGGTGACGAACGTCTCCGGCATCACCGGCGCCGCGGGCGAAATCGATTTTCAGGTGCCCGCCCGCCCGCCGCCCGCGCCGCCGGACACGACCGGCGTACGGTCTGACACGACGCGCCGATGACGGATCCGCGACGAGAGATTCCGTCGGTCGATCGGCTGCTCGGCAGCACCGCGTTCGCCGGGATGCTCGCGGGTGCGCCGCGCACGCTCGTGGTCGAGGCGATCCACCAGGTGCAGGATTCGCTGCGTGCGGCGCTCGTGGCCGGGGAACCCGCGCCCGACGACCTCTCCGAGCCAGGCTGGTACGCGCAACGCGTGGCCGTCGCCCTCGCCCACCACACGCGGCCGTCGCTGCGCGCCGTGATCAACGCGACCGGCGTCGTCCTGCACACGAATCTCGGCCGTGCGCCGCTCGCCGACGCCGCGCGCGCCGCGATCGAGCGCGTCGCCTGCGGCTACTCGAACCTCGAGTACCAACTCGAGCGCGGCGTGCGCGGCTCGCGCTACGATCACTGTACCCGGTTGCTCTGCCGGCTGACGCGTGCCGAGGCCGCGCTGGTGGTCAACAACAACGCGGCGGCGCTGGTCCTGGCGCTCAACACGCTCGCACAAAACCGCGCATCGATCATCAGCCGTGGCGAGCTGGTCGAGATCGGCGGCTCATTCCGCGTGCCCGAGATCATGGCGCGGAGCGGGACACGCATGGTCGAGGTCGGCGCGACGAACCGCACGCACGCTCGCGACTACGTGGCCGCGCTGGCCGATGCCGGCGCCGACGCCGCGATCTTGCTGAAAGTGCACCGCTCGAACTTCCGCATGAGCGGCTACATCGCGGAGGTCGCGCCGGCCGAGCTGGCGGTGCTCGCCCACGCGCGCGGCGTCCCGCTGCTTCACGATCTCGGCTCGGGCCTGCTGCTGCCCGCCGCCGCGCTCGGGCTCCCGCACGAACCCACGCCCGCCGAGGCGCTCGCGGACGGCGGGGACATCATCACGCTGAGCGGAGACAAGCTGCTCGGCGGCCCGCAAGCCGGCATCATCGTCGGCAAGGGCGACCTTGTCGCGCGGATGCGGCGCAACCCGCTGTGCCGCGCGCTGCGCGTCGACAAGCTCACACTTGCCGCGCTCGAGGCGACGCTGCGGCTCTACCTCGATCCCGCCCGGGCCGTTCGCGAGATCCCGGTGCTGCGCATGCTGACCACCAGCCCGGCGGAGCTCGAGGCGCGCGCGCGGCGGTTCGCCGAACGGCTGAGCGCCGCCGGAATCGCGGCGAGCGTGGTGGCGGGCGAATCCGCCGTCGGCGGCGGAGCCTACCCGGACGTCGCCCTGCCGGCCACGCCCGTGCAGCTCCCTGCCGCGAGCCTCGGCGCCGCCGAACTGGACGTGAAGCTCCGGAACGGCGATCCGCACGTCGTCGCGCGGATCGTGGATAACCGGGTGACGCTCGACTTGCGCACCGTGCTCGAAGCGGAGGAGGCCTCGCTCGAAGCGGCCGTTCTCAGTGCCTGGACCTGAACCCGGCGCCGCGCGCGGCGGCGCAGCGGCGCCCACGGCCGAGGCGCCGCGGCCAGCCGCGTTCCTCGACCGCGATGGCACGATCGTCTCGGAGCGGTTCTACCTGGCGGATCCGGAGCGCGTCGAGCTCGTGCCGGGCGCCGCCGCGGCGCTGCGCCGATTCGCCGCCGCGGATTTCAAGCTCGTCGTCGTGTCCAACCAGTCGGGCATCGCGCGCGGGCTCTATACGTTGCGCGAATTCGAGGCGGTGCAGCGCACGATCGCGCGGCTGCTCGAGGCCCAGGGCGTCTCGCTTGACGCGGTCTATCTCTGCCCGCACCACCCGGATTTCACCGGGCCGTGCGCCTGCCGCAAACCCGGCGTGGCGCTGTTTCGGCGCGCCGCGGAAGACCTGGACATCGACGTCGCACGGTCCGTATTTGTCGGTGACCGTCTCAAGGACGTACTCCCCGCGCAAACGCTGGGCGGCCGCGCGATCCTGGTGCGCACCGGCTACGGCAGGCAACAAGAACCGAACGCGCCTCCC
>JBOHRM010000558.1:0-2377 GCA_050732715.1 Longimicrobiales bacterium | reverse complement strand
GTCGAGATCGAGGCGCCACCTGAGAAGGTCTGGGAAGCGCTGAACTCTCGCGAACAGGAGTACAACGCCGGATGGACACTCGACTATGACGGCGTCGGCCCGGGGGCGCGTTACGCGTTCCGTGACGGTCGAGGCGAGGCGCTCATCGTTGGAGAGGTCATCGAGTTCGACCCGCCACGCCGGCTCGTGACCACGAGCAGCCACCAATGGAGCGAAGAGGTGAAGGCGGAGAAGCCGTCACGTGTGACGTACGAGATCGTGGCTACGAGCAAGGGCTGCAAGCTCACGGTGATCCACGACGGCTTCGAGAGTGAGGATTCGCCGACGTACCGTGCAGTCGAGGGTGGCTGGCCGCCGATCCTCGAGGCGCTGAAGGCGCTGGTCGAAGACCGGCCCGAGGCGTTGGCCGAGGCGCTGGCAAAGCAGGCGTAGTTGTTTCAGCGACTCGGACGCCCGTGCGATCGACCTGCTCGGAGTGTGCCTCGCCACCACGATGGTGGCGGGGCACGAGCTCATCGATACGGCTAGGGTTCTGACAGCCCGTTCCGCCGGCTGTTCGAACCCAAGACTCCAGGCTTGCGCGTATCTCCGGTGCCCTGTACTCTGTATTTTGACACCGTCGATTGACCTCGTTTCGGCGATATCGGCGAGAACGGTGGCCGGCTCAGAGGAGCTCGGGAGGGCGACATGGCGAACAGGGAGTCGCTGCCGCTGGCGCCGCGGGACCTGCTGATCCTGTCGGTGCTGGCCGCGGGTGAGTAGTACGGGTACGGGATCATCAAGCAGGTCGAGGATCGGTCGGCTTCGAGGGTCCGGCTGGACGCGGCGAACCTGTACCGTGTCCTGCGGCGCATGCAGCGGGACGGCTGGATCGAGGACGTGGAGGGTGGCGACGCGGGTGATCGCCGGCGCACGTACAGCATTACGCGGCGTGGGCGGCTGATCCTGCGACGGGAGGTCGAGCGTCTCGAGCAGCTACTGCGTGATGTGCGTCCGGCGCTCGCGGAGGGGGGGCGTTCGAGATGACGGGTGGTTCGCGCGGAGCTCTCGCTGGCGGGGCCGCTGCGAGGCTGGTGGCCATGCGCATAGCCCCCATGATTCGCGGCGCGCCGGCGGCGGGGAAGTCTGGTAGAAACGGGTTCCGAGTTGCGGGTTCCGGGTTCCGGGTTGCCCCGCCCGTCCACCGTTTCGGGCACCGCTGCGCAGCGGTGTCGGCATGGATGAACCGAGAGGGGGGAGGCGGGCATGTTCCGAGTAGCGCGGCTCTATGCGTCGCTGTTGCGGCTGCTGCCGTCGGCCGTCCATCGCGCTGATGGTGAAGAGATCGTGAGCACGTTCGCGGCGCAGCTGGTGCAGGCGGGTTCACGCCGCGAGCGGGCGAGATTGTTGACGCGGACGTTCGGGCGGCTGCCCGCCGTGCTCGTGGCGGAATGGTCCGATCGCGTCCTGGGCGGTGGACCTCGCGGCCCTGAGCGACGCGCCCGCGCCAGCGGCGCGATCGATCGACTTGTGCAGATTTGGCGGCACGGCGTTCGGAGTCTGCGGCGCAATCCCGGGTTCCTGTGGAGCACGGTACTGCTGCTCGGTCTGGGCGTGGGCGGTGTGACGACGGTGTTCACGCTCGTGGACCACGTAATGCTCCGGCCGCTTCCGTACCCTGCGGCGGACCGTCTCTTCGAGGTGACGCAAGGTTCACACTCGGGTCCCTTGTGGCGCGGCATGCAGGAGCTCGACTCGGTGGAGGCGTGGGTCGCGGCGTCGGGGGATGAAGTCAACCTGACGGGTGTGGGAAGGCCGGAGGAGCTTCGGGCGACGCGGGTGACGCAAGATTTCTTCACGTTGTTCGGGGCGCGACCCGTCGCCGGCCGGCTGCTCGCCGGTGACGACTTCGAGTCGGCCGATCGCGTGGTTTTATCCGCTGGCCTCTGGGAGCGGATGTTCGGCGGTGATCCGGCGGTAGTCGGGCGGACGATCATGATCGATGGCCGGCCGCACATCGTGATCGGCGTTGTGGACCGTTCGTTTGCGCCGCCGGAGGCGTTGGTGGGCAGCAGGGTCGATCTCTGGAGGGCTGTCGACTGGACCAACCCGATGTTCGAGAGTCACGGCTTCCACGTCCTGAACGTGGCCGGTCGGTTGGCGCCTGGCGCGACGCTCGGCGCGGTGCAGGCGGAGATGGACGCGCTTTTGACGCATATGGCGGCGGAAGATCCCCGCGCATACGTCGAGCGGGACGGCACCGTCCGTGAGCTGCCCGTCGTCGATCTGAAGAACGCGACGACGGGTGAGGAGGTTCGCGAGGGCCTCGGCCTGTTGTTCGGCGCGGTGATGCTCCTCCTGCTCGTGGCGTGCACGAACGTGGCGCACCTGTTCATGG
>JBOHRM010000557.1:0-2323 GCA_050732715.1 Longimicrobiales bacterium | reverse complement strand
CCGTCCGCCGGCGTGGTGAGCGCGGCCGGGCGGCGTGTGGAGCGCGCGACCGGACGTCACGAGCGGGCCGAGCACGGTACCGGGCGGCACGATCTCGGGCCAGCCGGTATCGGGAAGTCCGAAGCGGCGGATCAGGTCCAACGCCCACGCCCCGGTGTGCACATCCATCAGCTGCGTCGTCGACGCCATGGTCCGCTCGACCGCCGCGCGGCCGCTGAGCCGGTAGAGCAGGTAGTCGGCGATCGGCAGCCGGTACGTGGTCTCGCGGAGGAGCTCCGGCTCCTCGTCGAGATCCGCGAGCAGTTGGTAGAGTGTGTTGATCTCGAGCAGCTGGATGCCGGTCCGGCGATAGAGCTCATCGGCGGGAACGACCGCGAGCGCCTGCTCGAGCCGTCCTCGTGTACGCGGGTCGCGGTACGCGCGGGCATCACGAAGTGGGCGATCCGCGGCGGAGGCGTCGTGCCCGATCGGTACGTAATCGACCGCCCACGAATCTACGGAGATGCTGCGCAACTCGGGCGCGACGCGCAAAGCTTCGTCGAGGCCGCGTCTCACTTCGTCCCAGAGCGCATCGAGGTCCCAGAATAGCCGGCCATCGCGGTCGACCAGCGGCGTCGTGAAGCGGTGCAGCTCGTCGAGCGTCATCCGGTCGCCGTGCAGCGTGCCCAGGATTGCGCGCCCGTTGGAAGCGCCGAGATCGAACGCGAGATACTGCGGAGCCGTCACGGGGCACCTATCGTCGGGCGTCTCGCATCCAGAACGGCGCCGTGGTGAACCAGAGCACCGCGCCGAGCAGCATCAGGTTCGCGTGCGTCTGCCAAACGATCACGCCGCCGAACACCAGGAACGCGGGCACGACGGTGAGCACCAGCCCGATCAACGAAATCAACTTGACGAGCACCCTCATCGTTCACTCGACTGAGCTGCGACGTGCACGGGCCGGGGGGACACCGCGCCGGCCTCTCTCGCCTGCTGCGCGGCGCTCAGCCCCACGTACAGCGCCGTCGCGATGAACCAGCCGGGCAGACCGAGGAAGAATATATCGAGGGCCCATATGCGGTTGATCGCCCACGCGGCCGCCAAAGTACCCGTCCACGTCAACGCCGCCGGCACACTGAACACGATGTCGCGCAGCGCCGCGTACTCACGGCGTAGACCGAGCCTCGGCAGCAGCCAATAGTCCGCGAACACCACCGCGCCCATCGGCATCAGCAAGAGGCCGTAGAGCGCGACGAAGTCGAGGAGCTGCATGATCAGCGCGGGGAACAGCGCCGCCCCCGTCGTCACGGCGCCGGCTACGAGCGTCACCTTCCAGCGCCTCCAGTTCGGCGTCACCGTCTGGAGCGCCAGGCCCGCGCGGTAGAGCGTCGGGTTCGCCGTGGTCCACCCCGCGATCACGACGCAACCCGCGCCCGCCACGCCCGCGCCGAGATACGCGATCGGGCCGGGCGCAATCTCGCCGAGCGCCGCGGCCACCAGGATCCCCGACGCGATCCACGCCACGAAATGGCCGAGGTACATGCCGAACGCGCTGAAGAAGCCGTACTCCCACCTCTTCGCGTAGCGCAGGATCGTCATGTCCGCCATCCCGATGTGCATCGCCATGTTCGCAAACCACGCGAAGAACATCACGTGCCAGAACGTGAACTTCGTCGCGCCTTCCAACGGCACGCCCGTCCAGATACGCTCGTTCGCCACACGCCAGAAATCACCCGCCGACTCGACGCCGAGCGACGGCAGCACCGCCACCGCGGCGGCCACGAAGACCAGGAACATCCACGGCACTGCGATCTTCGAGACCGTCGCGATCTTGTTGAACCCGAGGATCGCAAGCACCGTCACCACCGCGCCGACCGCGAACACCACCAGCACCCACCCCACCGAGCTCGGATACCGGTCCGCCAGCGTCGGCATCGGCATCCCGAAAGGCAGCCCCACCGCTGTCGCGGCCACCGAGATCATCGCACCGGCCAGAAAGCAGAACATCAACGCATTGACGAGATTGTAGATCACGAGCAGATACGGGCCCGCGATCTTGCGCAGCTGCCAGTACAGATTCAGCCGCGTCCGCGTCGCGATCGGCGCCGTCAGGAACGCCCACGACAACACCGCCAACGCGTTGCCGATCAGCAGTCCCAAAAACAGGTCCGCCGCTGCGACGCCGTGCGCAACGAACAGCGGGCCGATCACGAACTCCGTGCCCGCCACGTGCTCGCCGGCATAAATGCCGATGAAGCTCCCCTTCCCCTGCAGCCGCTCCGACGCCCCCGGCTCGCGGTCGAACTCGTTCAGCGCGTCGAGCCGCTCCGCGAGCGTGCTCGGC
>JBOHRM010000556.1:0-4738 GCA_050732715.1 Longimicrobiales bacterium | reverse complement strand
ATCATGGACGGCAACGGCCGGTGGGCGCGGTCGCGCGGTCTGCCTCGCATCAACGGCCACGCGGCTGGCATGACTTCGGTGCGTGACGTCATTGAAGGTGCGATCGACAGCGGTGTCGCGATCCTGACACTGTTCGCGTTCTCGCAAGAGAACTGGAACCGACCGGCGGCGGAGGTCGGTGCCCTAATGCGGCTGCTACAGCGGTACGTGCTGAAGGAGCAGGAAGAGCTGCGCCGGCAGGGGGTTCGCGTTGAGGTCCACGGTGCCCTCGATCGGCTGTCGCCAGGCCCGCGCCGGGCGATCGACTCGATCCAGCGCTACACCCGGCTGGGGCGCCGGCTTCACCTGAACCTGATGGTCAGTTACGGCAGCCGCGCCGAGATCGTACGCGCGGCCCGCCGGCTAGCGGAGCAGGTGAAGGCCGGAACGCTCGAGCCATCCGAGATCGACGAGGCCGCCTTCAACAGCGAGCTGTACACCGTGAGACTGCCGGACCCCGACCTGCTCATACGAACGTCGGGAGAGCAGCGCATCAGCAACTTCCTCCTCTGGCAGCTGGCCTATACCGAGCTGTTCATCACGCCGATCCTGTGGCCGGACTTCCGGCGCGAGCACCTCTACGCGGCGATCAACGATTACCAGAAGCGGGAGCGGCGCTTCGGTCGGGTGACGACGGGCTGACGGCGATGGCCCTCGGCGAGCTGGGCAGGCGCATCGTCGTCGCTGTCGCGGGCATTCCGCTCGCCGTGCTGCTCGTCTACGCCGGCGGCTGGGCGCTGGGCCTGGCACTGGCGTCGATCGCCGCGGGCGGCGCCGTCGAGCTGTATCGCATGGCCGAGCACACGGGCGTGCGTCCGTTCGTGGCAACCGGCGCGATCCTCGCGGCGCTGCTGGTCCTGATCCCGGTAGTCGTGCCGGACGGTGGCCTGGTGACGCGTTACTCGTGGACGATCACCTTCGGCGCGACGCTGCTGCTGTCGGCCGGCGCGCTGCTCGCCCGCGGTGTGACCGGCGCGCCGCTCGGCTCGATGGCCGTGACGCTCGTCGGTGGGCTGCTGATCGGCGGAGCGCTGTCGTACGCCGTGCTGCTGCGCCAGCTCGGCGGTGACGCGGTGAGCGACCCCTGGCAGGGCGCAGCGCTCGTCGCGTACCCGGTCACGCTCGCGTGGTGCGGCGACGCGTTCGCGTATTTCGCCGGCCGCGCCTGGGGCCGACGCAAGCTCATTCCGAAGATCAGTCCCGGCAAAACGGTCGAGGGCGCGATCGCGAACTTCGCCGGAACGGTGCTGCTCGGGGCGGTGTACGGCTGGCTGGTGTTCGGCCGATGGCACGGCCTGCCGATCGGCGCGATGGCCGGCGCGATCGGCGGCGTGATCGTCTCGCCGGCCGCGCAGGTCGGAGATCTCGTCGCATCACTACTCAAGCGGGAGGCGGGGGTGAAGGACTCGGGCCGCCTGT
Source organism: Longimicrobiales bacterium (assembly GCA_050732715.1). Taxonomy (GTDB): domain Bacteria; phylum Gemmatimonadota; class Gemmatimonadetes; order Longimicrobiales; family RSA9; genus JBOHRM01. Next base: position 3,280 of record JBOHRM010000556.1, on the reverse strand, counting down.
TCCCCGGCCACGGCGGCATCCTGGACCGATTCGATTCACTGATTTTCGCCGTGCCCGTGGCGTTCTGGTACCTCTCGACCGTGCTTCCGCTCTGGCATCCGGAGCTACCGTGGCGTTAGGCGTCGCCGTGCTCGGCTGCACCGGCTCGATCGGGCGAAGCGCAATGGCGGTCCTGGATCGACACGCCGACGAGTTTCGCGTGGTCGCGCTCGCTGCGAACCGTCGCGCGCCCGAGCTCGCGTCACTGGCCGCGCGCTACCGGCCATCGCTCGCGGTGCTCGTCGATGAGGCGGGAGCGCCCGTCACGCCCGCGCTGAGCCGCAACGGTTGCTACCGCTCCGGTCGGGCGGCGTTGCTCGAGGCCGCGACGCATCCGGATGTCGATGTGGTCATCAACGCGGTAGTCGGTGCGGCCGGCCTCGAGGCGACGCTGGCCGCGCTCGAGGCGGGGAAGCGGCTGGCGCTCGCGAACAAGGAGTCGCTCGTCGCGGGCGGGCCGCTGGTCATGGAAGCGCGCACGCGAGGCGGCGGCGAGATCGTGCCGATCGACAGCGAGCACAGCGCGATCCTTCAGTGTCTGGCGGGCGTCGAGGCCGAGCGCTCCGCGCCGCCCAATCTACCGCCGTCGAGCGGAGAGGTCCGAACGCCCCTGCGTCGCATCATCTTGACCGCGTCCGGCGGCCCATTTCGCGATTGGCCGGCGGACCGGCTGACCGAGGCGACGCCTGCGGACGCTTTGCGGCACCCCACATGGGAGATGGGCGCGAAGGTCACCATCGATTCGGCGTCGCTCGCGAACAAGGCGCTCGAGGTGATCGAGGCCCACTTCTTGTTCGACGTCGACTACGCCGCGATCGATGCGGTGGTCCACCCGCAGTCGATCGTGCATTCGATGGTCGAGTTCATCGACGGCTCGATGCTCGCACAGCTGGGGTTCCCGAATATGGAGCTGCCGATCCTTTATGCGCTGACGCATCCGCGCCGGCTGCGCGATTCGGGTACGGCCGGTTTCGACCCGCTTTGCGCCGGACCGCTCACGTTCGAGCCGATCGACACGGCCCGGTTCCCCGCGTTCAGGCTGGGCATCGAGGCGGGCCGAGCGGGCGGCACGGCACCCGCGGTGTACAATGCAGCGAACGAGGTCGCCGTCGCCGGCTTCCTCGCCGAACAAATTCCGTTCACCGGTATCGCCGAAGTCATTGAGAAGGCCCTCGAGATGCACGATCCGACCCGAGTCGATTCGCTGGACACGGTCCTCGACGCCGACCGGCGCGCCCGAGAGATCGCCACAGAGCTGCTGAGGACACGATGCTGATCACGCTGCTCGCCACCGCCGTCGTGCTCGGCGTGCTGATTTTCGTGCACGAGCTCGGGCATTTCCTGACGGCGAAATGGGCCGACATCGAGGTCCCACGCTTCTCGATCGGCTTCGGCCCGAAACTGCTGGGTTTCCGCCGCGGCGAGACCGAGTACGTGCTGTCCGCATTGCCGCTTGGCGGCTACGTCCGGATGGCCGGCATGGCGGATCTCGAGCCGATCGAGGGTGCGGCGTCGGAGTCCGAGCTCGAAGCGAGGCGTGAGCGCGAGGAGACGCGCGCGCCGCGGCCGCGTGATTTCGAAGCGAAGTCGTTGCCGGCCCGGACCATGGTCATCTCGGCCGGCGTGCTCATGAACCTGCTGTTCGCCGTTGTCGCGTTCTCCGTGGTCGCGTTGGCGTGGGGCGTGCCGCAGGTGCCCGACGCCGTGCTCGGCGGCGTGACCGAGGAGCTCCTGCCGGCCGGCGCAGAAGCGCTCGCCACGGTGCCGCCCGGCACGCGCATCACGTCCGTGGGCGACAATTCGATCTCGGATTTCGAGGACCTGCGCATCGCGATCGTGAGTCCTCGGCCCGGCCCGATCACGATCGGCTTTGCCGACGCCGACCCCGTCCAGATCGAGCTGCCGGCCGGCGACTCGCTGCGCCAGTCGCTCTACGAGGCGCTCGAGCCGGTCCTGCGCTCTGACCCCGTGATTCAACTGGTCGAGGAGGAAGGCGCAGGCGCGCGCGGCGGCATCGAGTCGGGTGACCGCGTGGTCGAGGCCGTCGGCGCCCCGATCTCGAGCTGGCAGGAGCTCGTCACCGCCGTGGAGGCCAACCCCGGTCGGTCTGTCGACCTCGTGGTCGAGCGCGATGGCGAGCGCGTCGACCTCGCCGTGACGCCCGAATCACGTCGCCTCGCCGACGGCACGGCCTACGGCCGGATCGGCGTCGGCCGCGCTCCCAGCATGGCTGGCCTGCCGCGCGCCCGCGTCGGTCCACTCGGCGCTCTCGCGTTCGGCGCATCCGAGACGTGGCGTTGGGTCACCCTCATCGTCGACTTCCTCATCAGCCTCTTCCAGGGCGAAGCCTCGCCGCGCGACCTCGGCGGACCTGGCACCATCGCCCAGGTGAGCGGACAAGCCGCTCGCCTCGGCCCTGAGGCGTTTCTCAGCTTCATGGCGATGCTGTCCGTCAACCTCGCCGTCCTCAACTTGCTGCCCATCCCCGTGCTGGACGGCGGCCAGCTCCTGTTCCTCGGCATCGAGGCCGTCCGCGGCCGCGCGCTCTCACTCAAACAGCGCATCCGGCTCAGCCAGGTCGGCTTCATCATCATCCTCGCGATCATGGCGTTCGCGATCGGGAACGACGTGCTGCGCTGGCTCGGACTGTAGCGGGGGTTGGGAGGTGGGACGTGAGAGAAATGATGAATGATGAATGATGAATGATGAATGATGAATGATGAATGATATGATGTAACATTTCGCATTCATCATTTCGCATTCATCATTTCTGCTCGTCCTCCTGCCCCTATCTCCTACCACAGCTCGAGCTGCTGGACGTCGCGGACGCGGCGGCGGAGTGCGGTCACATCGATGGGTTCGATCGGGCGGTCCTGCTCGGCCACCTGGAGCTTGCCGCGATAGCGGGCGCGGTCGAGGGCCCGCGCGACCACATCGAGGGCGAGGCCGGCGTCGTTGCAGTGCTCGCTGAGGTGCGCGAGCGCGATGGCGACCAGGCCGGGGTGGATCAGCTCGCGCGCGAGCTGGGCGGATGCGCGGTTCGACAGGTGGCCGTGGCTGGAGGCGATGCGCTGCTTGACGGACCACGGATACGGGCCGCTCCAGAGCAGCGCGTCGTCGTGGTTCGCCTCGAGCACGAGCATGTGGCAGCCGGCGAGGGAGGCGCGGACGGCGGCGCCTGGCCGGCCGAGGTCAGTCGCCACGCCGAGTCGTGTCCCGGTCTCGAGGTGCTGTACGGTGA
>JBOHRM010000555.1:0-5331 GCA_050732715.1 Longimicrobiales bacterium | reverse complement strand
TCTCCTCATAGAGCGCCGCCATCGGCGCACCGACCCACGTCGGCAGGTGGACGCCGTTCGTCACGTGCGCGATCGGCACGGCCTCCTCCGGCTGCTCCGGCCAGACGGAGCGCCACATCTGCCGGCTGACCTTGCCGTGCAGCTGGCTCACCGCGTTGCGGCGGCCGGACAGCCGCAGCGCGAGCAACGTCATGTTGAACCGCTCGGACGACGCCGACGGATCGCGCCGGCCGAGTGCTAGGAACCGGTCCCACGGCTCGCGCATGTCCCACACGTAGCCACCGAGATAGCGCTCCAACAGCGACGGATCGAACTCGTCATGACCGGCGGAAACGGGTGTGTGCGTCGTGAACACCACGGCATCGCGCAGCCGCTCCGCCGCCGCGCGGAACACGCCGTGACGGTCGCCGATCGCCTGCCTCACGCGCTCGACCGCGGCGAACGCGGCATGACCCTCGTTCAGGTGCAACACGGTCGGCGCGAGGCCGAGCCGCGCCAGCGCCTGCATGCCGCCGATGCCCAGCACGATCTCCTGCTTCAGCCGATGTTCCCTGTCTCCGCCGTACAGCCGGTCCGTGATGCGACGATCCTCGGCGCGGTTCGCCGGAACGTTCGTATCGAGCAGAACCAGTGGCACCCGGCCGACGTCGACGCGCCAGACCCGTGCATGAAGCCGGTAGTTGCTGAACGGGAAGTCGATGACCAGCGGCGCGCCGTCCGACCGGCGCTCCAGCGTGAGCGGCAACGAGCCCGGATCCGCCTCGTCATAGACCGCGAGCTGCGCGCCCACCGAATCGAGCCGCTGCGTGAAATAGCCCTCCGAGTAGAACAGCCCGACGCCCACCAGCGGCACGCCGAGATCGCTGGCGGACTTCAGATGGTCACCCGCCAGCACACCGAGGCCGCCGGCGTAGATGCGCAGCCATTCCGCGACGGCGAACTCGGCCGAGAAATACGCCACCCGCAGATCACGGGCGCCGGAGTGCAGCCGATCGAACCATGGGTCGCCCTCAGCCGGCATGTCCGCGGCAGACCTCGCATCATCCCCGGATATCGTCATCCTCAGTCCATGAATCGGTCACGTCAAAACCCGCAACCCGCAACCCGAAACCCGGAACCCGGAACCCGAGCGCGGAGCGCGAGCTCACAGATCCGCGGTCATGATGAACAGCGGCCGGCCGTTGAACGTCTCGTAGATCGGCCGCAGTCGATCGATATTGTAGTACTTCGCAACGTCGACCACCTTCTTCTCCTTCTTCACCCGATCGATCGGCACACTGTCATAGATGCCCTTGTGGATGCTTACCAGCCGACCATACTTGCCGGCGAGCACGAGATCGAGGGCCAGGTTGCCGAACGCCATCGGCACGAACGAGTCCAGCGCGTCGGGATCACCGGAACGCACGAGGTAGCCGAGCCGCTGGTTGACCACGTTCACGCGCCGGCCATTGTGGTACTTGGCCGACATGTCTTTCAGCGCCGCTGCGACTTTGTCGCCGATGCCGCCCAGCTTGCGGTGGCCGTATTGGTCGACCTCGGCGCCTTCGAAGGACATCCCTTCCTCGTGCTCCATGGTGGCACCCTCCGACACGAGCACGACCGAGTAGTGGCTAGGGTGCCGGTTCCGGTCGTAGACCATCAACTCGGCGAGCCGGTCGATCGAGAACGCGTGCTCCGGGATCACGCAACGGTCCGCGGCGCCCGCCATCGTCGGCAGCAGCGCCGTGAAGCCGGCGTAACGCCCGAATACCTCGATCACCAGAAATCGTTCGTGCGAGCCGGCCGATGTGCGCAGCCGGTGCGTCAACTCGATCGTTCGCGTTACGCACGTGCTGAAACCGATACAGTAGTCCGTGCCCGGGACGTCGTTGTCCATCGTCTTCGGGATCGCAACCACGTTGACGCCCTCGTGGTTCAGCCGCTCCCCGTAGCTGAGCGTGTCATCGCCGCCGATCGGGATCAGCGCGTCGAGGCCGAGGAACTCGATGTTCTTCAGTACGTCCGGCGTCAGGTCGTTCATCGGCGCGTTGTACCGGTCGCGCAGGTGTGCCGGCACCACCGCGCCCGGGAGCATGCTCGGCCGCGTGCGCGACGTGTGCAGGAACGTGCCGCCCGTCCTCGCCGCTCGGTTCACCACGGCCTCGGTCAGCTCCTGCACCGCGTCCGTATTGTCCGCGTCCTTTTCACGGACCATGTCGACCAGCCCGGCCCAGCCGCGCCGAATGCCGAGCACGCGGTAGCCCTCCCGCAATGCCCGCACCGTGATCGCGCGAATCGCCGGGTTCAACCCGGGTACATCTCCGCCGCCCGTCAGAATACCGATCGTGCCTCGATACGACCCCATAGCCTCAGAACCTCTCCTCAACGCCTCAGCTCGTGCTCTCATCGATGCGCGCACTCATTCGCCCAGAACGCGTCGTGCAATCGCGTCACAAGGTAGGCGCCCGCGCAAGGGGCGGCGTGCTGCGGCCGGTCGGACCACTCGAAGCGCGTGTTGCCAAGCGCGTGTTGCCAAAACGCCGGCGGCTGCGTATTGGTACGCTTGCGGTCGCGGCATCGATCGACCTTCGAACAGGAGCTTCCGATGGACAGTACCCTCGATCGAAGAGAGTTCATCATTCGTGGCGGCGCGAGCCTCGCCGCGGCGATGATCGCTGGCGCACCCGTGCCCGCGAACGTTGCCGGCACACGCTCCATCGTGCAGGCGGTCCCGTATCGCATCTCGCTCGCTCAGTGGTCTCTCCACCGCTCGTTGCAAGCCGGCGAGATCGATCATCTCGATTTCGCCCGCATCGCGCGGGAAGACTTCGGCATCGAAGCGATCGAGTACGTCAACGCGTTTTTCATGGATCGCGCCACGGACGCGAGCTATCTCGCCGAGATGAACCGCATCGCCACGGATCACGGTGTCACGCAGCACCTGATCATGTGTGATGCCGAAGGCCGGCTCGGAGATCCGGACGACGCGGCGCGCACGCAGGCCGTCGAGAACCACTACAAGTGGGTCGACGCGGCGAAGACGCTGGGCTGCGTGTCGATCCGCGTGAACGCTGCGAGCGAGGGGCCTGAGGACGAGCAGGCGAGGTTGGCGGCCGATGGGCTGCGCCGGTTGACCGAATACGGCGCCAGCATGGAGATCAACGTCATCGTCGAAAACCACGGCGGCCTTTCGTCGAACGGGCAGTGGCTGGCGCGCGTCATGGAGCTCGTCGACCACCCGCGCTGCGGCACGCTTCCGGACTTCGGCAACTGGAACGTCGACGGCGAGACGACCTACGACATGTATCAGGGTCTGACCGAGCTGATGCCGTACGCCAAGGCGGTCAGCGCCAAGTCACACGACTTCGACGAAGCCGGCAACGAGTCGGCGAAGGATTACCGCCACCTCATGAAGATCGTGATCGATGCGGGCTTCAACTCGTGGGTCGGCATCGAGTACGAAGGCGATCGGCTCAGCGAGCGCGAAGGCATTGCCGCCACGAAGCAGCTCCTCGAGAACGTCCGCGAAGAGCTCGCCACGGCCTGATCAAGCTCCTTCCGCCAGCTGAGAGGCCGGCAGGCCGGAACCACCCGTAAGGGATTCTCTGAGCTCCGGCGACGTGAACGCTGGTCCCCTCTCCGCCGACGGGGGGAGAGGGCTAGGGTGAGGGGGGTGTTGCCACGGGTCGGGACCTGATCCGCCCGGTGCCAGATCCGGCGCAGCGTCCTCAGCGTTGCGTCCTCGAGCGCTTGATCGCCGGCGGCTTGGGCCGCACGCGCCAAACCCATCAGCGAGCGCGCCCGCTTCGGTGTCCGCTCGAGCGCCCGCTCGAAAGCCGCAACCGCTTCCGCCGGCCGACCCAGCTCGAGCAACACCTCGCCCATCAGCTCGTGCGCCGGCTTCACCACAGGCGGGGGACCGAACTCGTACCGCAGCGCGTCCTCCAGCGCCACGGCTTCGCGTAGAGAACGGAGCACCTCGGCGCTGTCAGCCCGATCTTCAAGCATCAACAGGCCCGACAGCTCCTTGAGCAGAATCGCGATGACGGTCGCGCTCGCGTCATCGACATCCTGCCCCCTCGCCGCGAGCAGTTGGTGCTTCTGTATATCGGCGATCGCCCGGCTGGCGGCAACACGATCGCCTTGCGTGAGCGCCGCCGCACCGGCGACGAACGCATCCATCGCCGCGGCGCCGGGCAGCGTATCGAGCTCGATCGGCCAATTCAGCGCCGGCGTCTCCCACTCGCCGGTGTTGATCACGTAGTCCGCGCGCATGCGTGCGAACGCCGCGCGCTGCTCGGGCGCATCGACCTGCATCTGCGCGCGCATCCGCTCGAGATGTGCGTAGGCCTCGCGGTAGCGACCCTGCTGGAGATATGCGTAGCCGAGGGACACCGTGGCGCTGTCCGGCAACCACTGCGCGCGGTCCGGGCCCGCCGCGATCTCGCCCCGCGCAACGACCTCGTCCCACGTGCGGTCTACGATGGTGTCGGTCTGCGCATCGACCGGCACGGCGGGGCCGAGTGCAATCAGTGCAAGAAGAGCGTGAAATCTCACGTCGTTGGTCTGCCTGTTCGCCGAATCCCGACGCAATCCGCGGCTCGTCCGACAGGAGCCCGCAAGGCGAATCTAAGGTCAGCGCCGGTCGGGCGTCGACCCGCCGCCGTGGTTGTCACCGTGCGTGTCGAAATCCCCGTCCTCAGCGTTCCGATCGCCACGCAACTCACACGCGCTCCGGCCGGGAGCGTGCCCTTCCCTGTTGCCGAAGGCACAGAAGGAGGCGGACGGTTCCCTGCGACCCGTCCACCTCCCCCCTCACGCGACGATGCCTGACATGCTCAGAGGTTCGGATTCGTGTCGCGCTCACCCGGCGGAATCGGGAAACAGAGAGCCTGCTGGACGAGGTGAGACCCGCTATCGGCGCTGCCGCTCGGCAGCTCGAGCGGATCGAGCGCGCCCGGCGTGCCTTCCACCAGCCAGCGACGAAGGTCGCCCATGCGCCGGCCTTCGAGCCACAGCACGATCCCGCGCTCCCGCTTGAGCGCGGTCCAGCCGTCCGTGATGCTGGCCGCATTGACCGATGGGACGCCAGCTGCGGTCCTGAGTGCATTGATCTTCGCCATTGCGCCGGCCAGGTCATTGTTGCGGAGAAGCGCTTCCGCTTCCACGAGCCGCATCTCTGCACCGCTGGAAAGCGTGATGTCCTCTCCCGGCGTGAGGTACTTTTCCTGCGGGTACCATGGCACGTTGCCGCAACAGTCGATGGCCGCGTCGCCGACCTCGGTGGTCATCCGCCACTGGATTCGCGGATCACCGGTTTGTTCGTAGTAGGCCTCGTAAACGGTATTCCAC
>JBOHRM010000554.1:0-9757 GCA_050732715.1 Longimicrobiales bacterium | reverse complement strand
CCGGGCAGTTTCCGGAACCCCACCGAATCCGCGATGCCGTAATGGGCACAGCCTAAAAAGCCGCCTCGGGATCCGACCATGGCCAAATACGACGATTGCCTGTGATGATCGGCGGTTCGCCATGGGGCGGAATCCGTAACTGCGGGAGCTGCGAGTCTCTCGGGGAGGAGCGTGCGTGTGACGGGAGGCGTGGCCTACGAGGCCAGAGGCGGCGGGGTAGAGCGGCGAAGGCTTCGCGTGACCGTGTCACCGAAGCCCTCGCATCCTGGCGCTCTAGGGGCTGTTCGAGAGAGGGGTCCTCTCTCGGCGGTCGGCCCGACGGCCGCGTCAGCTCGCGAGCGGCGCGGGAGCCGTGGGCTCGGTGGCGCCCGGGGCGCGCCGCTTCGAACGCCGACGTACGCGGCGCTGCAGCTCGGACTCCGCCAGCCTTGTCACCTCTTCATCGGTGAGCCAGCCGTTGTCCCACAGCACCGTGAACGCGTTGCGTGCGCGGCCGAGCCGGTCCCTGCGTACGGAGCCGGCGGCGCCGCGCCTATACGAGATCACACAACCCGACCAACTGCCTCGTGCCACGCGGTGGGCCCGAAGGTCCTCGCGAAGCTGCACGAGTCCATCGTGGCTGAACTCTGCCAGTTCGGCCTCGAGCTCGGCGAGCGCCTGCTCACGATGTCCTCGGTTGTAGCCCGTCCAATCCTGCATGATGGTCACTCCTTTCGATACGACGCGCACGATTGCGCACGTGTCGTGCCGCGGCGACGGATCGGCTAGGCACTGCGGTCCGAACGCGTTGGACGGATCTCGGCGCGACGGAATCGTGCGGCCTGGAGCAGGATCGCTGCGGTCAGCTCGGCGTCGTCGACGAGCAGGAACATGCCATCGCCGTTGCCGATCTCATCGAGCCGCAACCCATCGGCATAAAGAATGATCCGCTCGAGCCGTGCGTGCGGGATGCCGAGCGTGCGTTTCGCACCTTGAAACACGGTTCGCCGGCTCGTGACGACGAGAATGCCGAGGTCCGTCGGCAAGATTCGATCGTTCGGCCGTAGCGCCGAGCGCCGGTCGCCAGCCTGGAACGGTCCGCCGTTCGCGACCTCGAGCGCGGTACCGCGGAGCTCGGTGCGCGGCGTGCGTGGCAGGCGCATCTCGTCGGCGAGCGTGCCCTGAACGACCCAATTGCACCGCTCGTGCGGCACCAGCGGAAGCGGCGAATCGACGATGGGTAGGTCGCCGGCCTCGACGCGGGCGAGAAGGCGCAACCGGCTCAAGTGCGTGACGTCCCCGCCGAGGTCGGCGTCGGACAAGCCGAGCTGCGCTTGGAGCTGGCTGAGCTTGGCATCGCTTTCGGCGCTCAGACGAGCGTCACGCAGAGCATCACGGAGCAGCCCACGGTACGTCGCGCGCGCGACCATACGCACCTCGGCCCGCGTCAGGTCCTTCTCCGTCCGAATCCGCTCGAGCTCGGCCAGCTCGTCGGCGCTCAGCACGCCATCGGCCAGCGCGCCTTCGAGCTTCTTCTGATACAGCTGTCGAGCCGATTGGCGCCGCCGCTGGAGGAGAAGGACGCCCGCGGCCAGAACGATCGCGCTAGCCAGCAGCAGCGCCAGAATCGAGGATAGCATGCTCCATGAACGTTACTGCCGCAATCGATCGAACGGAAGGGGGCGAGCGTGACCGATCCGGGGGCTCTTTGTCTCGCCCCCGCGCCGGCCGGCCGCTAAGTTCGGGCCGTGGCTGACATGCATTCCGTCGAGCAGAGGAGTCTCGATGTGGAGAGGCGCTGGAGCGGAGCGCACATGATCGGGGGCGACGCGCGCATGGGTTCCGTGATCGAGCCGTTGGATCGAGAGCCGGCCGGGCTCGAGGAGATTCCGACTCCGGCTGCGGTCGTGGACCTGGCTCGGCTCGAGGCGAACCTCGAGCGCATGGCGGGCTATGCTCGGACCACGGGCCTCGAGCTTTGGCCGCATACGAAGACGCACAAGTCGACGGCGGTTGCGCGGGCGCAGATCCGGCACGGCGCGGCGGGCCTCACGGTCGCGACCGTGCGCGAGGCCGAGGTCATGTCCAGCGCAGCCCGGGACGTTCTGCTCGCGCACCCGCCGGTCGGTCCGAACAAGCTCGAGCGACTGCTCCGCCTGGCGGAGGACGTTCGCCTGACCGTCGCGGTCGACTCGGAGGAGGCGCTGGCACGGGCTTCGGCCGCCGCGTCGGCCGCGGACCACGAGATCGGCGTTCTCATCGAGCTGGACGTCGGCATGCGCCGCGTCGGCATCGGAGATCCCGGTGCGGCCGCCGCGCTGGCGGCACGTGCGCAAGAGAGTGCCGGCATCGCTTATCGTGGCATCATGTACTACCCGGGCCACATCCGCGAGCCGGTCGAGGAGCAGGCGCCGGCGCTCGCGCGGCTGCGGACCGATCTTTCGGCCTTCGTCGACGCGCTCGAGCGGGCCGGCGTGGGTGCGCCGCGTGTGGTGAGCGGCGGCTCGACGCCGACCGCGTTTCAGTCGCACGAAGTAGGTCCACTCACCGCGTTCCGGCCGGGCACCTATGTCTACAACGACCGTACGACGGCGGCGATCGGCGCGTGTAGGTGGGAGGACTGTGCGTACACGGTGCTCGCGACCGTAGTGAGCACGGCGGTCAGCGGGCAGGCGGTGGTCGACGCCGGCTCGAAGGCGCTCTCGCGCGAGGAGCTGCGCGCGGATCGGGGTGAGGATCGGCCGGCCGGCTACGGTGCGCTCGTCGACCGGCCCGAGGTCATCGTCAAGGCGGTCTCCGAGGAGCACGGCCTGCTCGACCTCACCTCCACCTCGTGGCGGCCGCGCATCGGCGAGCACGTACGGATCGTGCCCAACCACGTGTGTGTGTCCGTGAACCTACACACGGAGGTCTGGGCGCTCGATGGAGAGGAGGTCAAGCCCGGCTGGCCCATCGCGGCGCGCGGCTGGATTTAGAACTTCAGGTTCTGGAGTTCAGCAGTTGCCGCAACACGAAGTGCAGGATGCCATCGTGGCGGTAGTACTCGAGCTCCTGGGGCGTGTCGATCCGCGCCTTCGCCTCGAACGTTCGGGTTTGGCCGTCCGCGTTCGTCACACGGACCGTCACGATCCGATCGACCGATGACGGTGCCGCGAGTGCGCGGTCGAGGTCCACGACATCGTACTGCTCCTCGCCCGTCAGACCTAGCTCCTCCGCGCCTTCGCCCGCGCGGAACTCGAGCGGCAGCACGCCCATGCCGATCAGATTCGAGCGGTGGATGCGCTCGAAGCCGCGCGCGATCACGGCGCGCACGCCGAGAAGCCGCGGGCCCTTCGCGGCCCAGTCACGCGATGACCCCGCGCCGTACTCCTTGCCGGCGATGATCACGAGCGGTACGCCCTGGGCCTGATAGCGGACCGCCGCGTCATAGATGCTCACGACGTCGTCGCCGGCCGGCAGGAACCGGGTCATGCCGCCTTCGACGCCCGGCACGAGGAGGTTGCGCAGCCGAACGTTCGCGAAGGTGCCGCGCACCATGACCTCATGGTTGCCGCGGCGCGAGCCGTACGAGTTGAAATCCTTCGGCCCGACGCCGTGCGCGATCAAGTACTCGCCCGCCGGTGATTTCACCTGGATCGAGCCGGCCGGCGAGATATGGTCGGTCGTGATGCTGTCGCCGAGCAGTGCGAGCACGCGCGCGCCGCGGATATCCTCGATCGGCCGCGGCTCGGCCGGCATGTTCTCGAAGTAAGGCGGGTGTTTGACGTAGGTCGATGCCGCGTCCCACTCGAACAGTTGGGACTCCGGCACGGGCAACGCGGCCCACTGCTCGTCTCCCGTGAACACTTCGGCGTATTGATCGCGAAACATCTCGGGCCGGACCGAAGCCTGGATGACCTCCTCGATCTCATGCTGCGTCGGCCAGATGTCCTTCAGGAAGACGGAGCGGCCGTCCTTGCCGGCGCCGATCGGCTCGTTGTAGAGGTCGATGTCCATACGGCCCGCGAGCGCGTATGCCACGACGAGCGGCGGCGAGGCGAGATAGTTGGCACGGACGTCGGGGTTGATCCGGCCCTCGAAGTTGCGATTGCCGCTGAGCACCGAGCATGCGACGAGGTCGCCTTCCTCGATCGCGGCCGAAATCTCGGGCGGCAGCGGGCCGCTGTTGCCGATGCAAGTGGTGCAGCCGTAGCCGACGAGGTTGAAGCCGAGCTGATCCAGATAGGGGATGAGTCCGGCGTGGTCGAGATAGTCGGTTACGACCTTCGAGCCCGGCGCGAGGCTGGTCTTCACCCACGGTGCTGCGCGGAGCCCGCCGTCGGCCGCCTTTCTCGCGACGAGTCCGGCGCCGATCATGACCGACGGATTCGACGTGTTCGTGCAGCTGGTGATCGCGGCGATGACGACCGAGCCGTCGCTCAGCGTCACCTCCTCGCCGCGCGTGAGCACGCGGATACCCGCCGGCGCGTCGTGCGCTACCGCGGCGGCCACCTCCGCGCCGTCGCCGCCCTCGCCGGTCCAGCGTGTGACTTCATCCGTGCTCGCGGCGGCCACCGGTGTGCGCGCCGCGGCCCGCTCGTCGAGCAAGGCGTGGAACGAACGCTTGACGTTGGACAGCGGGATCCGGTCCTGCGGCCGGCGCGGACCGGCAAGGCTGGGCTCGACCGTGGCGAGATCGAGATCGAGCCGGTCCGAATAGTCGGGCTCGGGCGATGCGTCCGTTCGGAACATGCCCTGCTCTTTCATGTAAGCCTCGACCAGCGCGACGTGCTCGGCCGATCTGCCCGTGAACTCGAGGTAGCGGAGCGTCCGGTCGTCGACCGGGAACATGCCGCACGTGGCGCCGTACTCGGGCGCCATGTTGCCGATGGTCGCGCGGTCCGCGAGCTGGAGCGAGGAGAGGCCGGGGCCGAAGAACTCGACGAACTTGCCGACAACGCCGCGTTTGCGAAGCATCTCGGTGACGGTCAGCACGAGGTCTGTCGCGGTCGACCCCTCGGGCAGCTCGCCGCTCACACGGAACCCCACCACCTGCGGGATCAGCATCGAGATCGGCTGTCCGAGCATCGCGGCTTCGGCCTCGATGCCGCCGACGCCCCAACCGAGCACGCCGAGCCCGTTGATCATCGTGCTGTGCGAGTCCGTGCCGACGAGCGTGTCCGGGTACGCCTGGGGCCGCGTACCGTTCCCCTCTGTTCCGAAGACGACCCGCGCGAGATACTCGAGGTTGACCTGGTGCACGATGCCGGTGCCCGGCGGCACGACGCGGAAGTTCTTCAGCGCTTCCCTGCCCCAGCGCAGGAACGCGTAGCGCTCACGGTTGCGCGCATACTCGAGCGCGACATTGCGCTGAAACGCGAAACGCGTGCCGAACTCGTCGACCTGGACGGAGTGATCGATGACCAGCTCGGCCGGCTGGAGCGGATTGATGCGCGACGGGTCGCCGCCCATGCGCTGCATCGCATCACGCATGGCGGCGAGGTCGACGACGGCGGGCACGCCCGTGAAGTCCTGGAGCAGCACGCGCGCGGGCGAGAAGTTGATCTCGCGATCCGGTGTGGCGGCCGCGTCCCAGTGTGCCAGCGCCTCGACATCCCCCGCCGCACCCGCGGACTCGCCGGCGTGACGCAGAAGGTTCTCGAGCAGAATCTTGAGCGAGTACGGCAGTCGGTCGATCGGCAGCCCCGCCTTCTCGACGGCGTCCAGACGGAAGATCTCGAACTCGCGGTCGCCGACCCGCAACGCGGATCGGGCGCCCAAGTCATCGTTTCGGGCCATGTGTCTCCTCAGCTCATCGTTTCAGACATGCGTTCACGCTAAGGCTAGGCTGAACAGATTTCAATCGCCGAGGGTCGCCGAGGGGTAAGAGGACGCGGAGGTCTCTGACAAACTCCGCGGCCCTCCTTCGTGCTCTGTGATCTCTGCGAATGAAATCTGTCTGCTCGCCCCGCGACATTGTACCTTCAACGTTCCACTTTCGATCGTGTGAGCTCATGAACCCGCAGCAGTCGATGATGCGAACGGCCCGGCGCACGCATGGGTTCACGGAGTCCGTGATCCGCGAGATGACGCGCGTCGCGAACGAGACGGGCGCAATCAACCTCGCCCAAGGGTTCCCGGACTTTCCTGCGCCGGACGTGCTCAAAGACGCCGCCTGCGCGGCGATTCGGGCGGACATCAACCAGTACGCGGTCACGTGGGGGTCGCCGCGCCTGCGCCGGGCGATCGCCGCGAAGTACGCCGCCGACTACGGCCTCGAGATCGACCCGGACCGCGAGATCACGGTGGCGTGCGGCGCGACGGAGGCGATGGCCGCGGCGTTGCTCGCCGTGATCGACGATGGCGACGAGGTGATCATCTTCGAACCGTTCTACGAGAACTTCGGCCCCGACGCGATCCTGTGCAACGCGCGACCCGTGTGGGTGCCGCTCGAGGCTACGGGCCGGCTCGACGGCGACCGCTTGGCGAGCGCGGTGACGCCGCGGACCCGCGCAATCATCATCAACACGCCGAACAACCCGACGGGCCGCGTGCTGGACCGGTCCGAGCTCGAGATCCTCGCCGAGCTGTGTGTGCGCCACGACCTGATCGCGTTCACCGACGAGATCTACGAGCACATCGTCTATGAGGGCACGCACGTGCCGCTCGCGACGCTGCCGGGGATGCGCGAGCGGACCGTGACGGTCAGCGGCTTCTCGAAGACGTTCAGCGTGACGGGTTGGCGCGTTGGAACGATCGTCGCACCGGCGGATCTCACGCTGGCGATCCGCAAGGTCCACGACTTCCTCACGGTCGGCGCACCGGCGCCGCTACAGGAGTCGTGCGCGGTCGCGCTCGAGCAGCTCGGACCGGAGTACTACGCCGGTCTCGCGGCCGATTACCGCCAACGGCGCGATGTGCTGTTCGGTGCGCTCATCCAGGCTGGTTACCGGTGCACGCCGCCGGCCGGCGCGTACTACATCCTCGCGGACTTCTCGGGGCTGAGCGACGCGCGAGACGTCGACTATGCGCTCTGGCTCGCTCGTGGCGGGAACTCCGGCGAACGTTCCGGGATCGCCGTGGTGCCGGGCTCGAGCTTCTTCCACGACCCCGCGCACGGGCGGCACCTCGTTCGGTTCGCGTTCTGCAAACGCGTCGAGACGCTCGTCGAGGCGGGCGAGCGATTGCTGCGCATCTCGAGCACACCCATTGAGGCTCGATAGGAATCTACGGCGAGTCCAGCCGTACGAACGGCCAGCCATCCTCGTCCCACTGGATCGGCTCGATCACGAGCTTCGAGCGGCCACGATCGGTGCGGTCATACGCGTGCATCACGAGGTAGTCGGTGCCATCGAACGTGTACGCGGCGTTGTGACCCGCGGCCGCCCACCGCTCATGGCCGTCGAGCCCTCGGACCACCAGGGATCCGCCGCCATGGGTCATCGGCTCGTTCTCGCTGTCGACGTAAGGGCCCCGGATATCGCGTGACCGGCCGACCACGACCTTGTACGTGCTCTCCTCGCGGTTGCAGCATCGGTCCCACGAGACGAACAGGTAGTAGTAGCCGTTCTTCTTGAAGAGGAACGGTGCTTCGATCGCGCCGTTCAACGTGTCACCGGCGTCACGTTCATCGAGCTTCCAGTACCGGTGGCGCGCGGCGATCGTGTGCCACTCCTCGGGCTGCGCGACCTCCTGCATGTCATCGGTCAGCCGCACCAGCTTCATCCCCAGCCAGTAGGGGCCGAACGCCAGCCACGGCGAGCCGTCGTCGTCATGGATGACGTTCGGGTCGATAGCGTTCCACATGTCCCGGCCCGGCACAGATTGGACGACGATGCCGTGATCGACCCACTCGAACGCGGGGTCATCGGCGTGCAACGTGGTATTCGTCGCGACGCCGATGGCGGACGTGTTCCTACCGAACGCGGAGACCGAGTCAATGAGGTAGAACGTGCCGTAGAGGCGATAGATGACGGGCGCCCAGATGTGGTTGCGAAACTCCGGCACGACGCTGTCCGTCCATTCCGGCGCGCTCGCGAAGACCGGGGCTTCTCGCTCCCAGGTCGTCATATCCTTCGACGACCACACGGCGATCCCGCGCCCCGTGGCGAACACGTAGTACGTATCGTCCTGCTGGATCATGACGGGGTCGTGGACGCCGATCTCGGCGACCTGTGCGTGCGCGATGCCGGCCGTGCAGGCGAGCAGAGCCACGGCGAGCGATCGTGGACGCGAGCAGTCGAGTCTCGTCATCGACATGAGCGCCTCACCAGGCGATCGCGTACGCCTCGCGGCGCGGGTCGGCGGCGGCGAATCGTACGCCGGTCACGGGATCGATCAGGATGACCTGTGCTCCGCCGAGCGCGCTGGGCTCGTCAGCGACCTCGACGCGGTGGCCGTAGCGCTCGAGGGCATCGCGCACGTCCTCCGCGATACCAGGCTCGACCTCGAGGCGGCCGTCGCTGTACGAGCGCCAGCGCGGCGCCTCGACGGCGTGCTGCGGTGACATGCCGAACACCACGATGTTGTTGAACACCTCGAGCAGCGTCTGTGGCTGTCCATCACCGCCCGGCGAACCGAAGACCATGAACAGCGAACCGTTTTCTCGCAACGCGAGGCTCGGCGCGAGCGTGTGGAACGTTCGCTTTCCGGGCGCGACGACGTTGACGTGTTCAGGATCGAGGCTGAACAGCGCGCCGCGATTGTGCAGCACGATACCGGTCTCCGGCACCATCCGTCCGCTGCCGAACGACGAGTACAGGCTCTGGATCATCGAGACGGCGTTGCCGTCGCGATCGACCGCGGCGAGGTAGACGGTATCGCCGCTGTCATCGCCTACGGTGGAGTCGCTCGGCGCGGGCAGGCCCAGCTCGACGGCGAGCTCGCGGGCGAACTCCTTCGAGAGCAGCCGGTCGAGCGGGATCTCGGTGAACGCGGGGTCGGTCAGGTACCGGTCGCGCTCGCGATACGCCAGTTTCTTGATTTCCACGAGCAAATGGATATACGCGGCGCTGTTGTGGCCGGCTGCATCGAGGTCGAACTGCTCGGCGAGGTTCATGGCAAGGAGGAGCGTCAGCCCCTGGGAGTTGGGCGGGAACGCGGCGACGCGATAGCCTCGGTACGCGGTCCAGATCGGCTGCTGCCACGTCGACGAGTGTGTGGCCAGGTCCTCGACTGTGACCGTGCCGTCCTCCGCTCTCATGAACGCATCGATGCGCGCCGCGAGCTCGCCCACGTAAAGTGCGTCGGGCCCGTTCGCAGCGATCAGCCGCAGCGACCTTGCGAGGTCGGGGAGCCGCAGGATCGACCCGACCGCCGGCGGCGCCCCGCCGGGCAGAAAGGTGCGACGCATCGCCGAATCTGTCTCGAGCTTGGCCCGGCGCTCCGCGATCGCGGCGGCGAGCTTGGCCGACACGGGGAATCCGTTCTCGGCGATGCCGATCGCCGGCGCGAGCGCCTGCGCGAGCGTGATCGTTCCGCTCTCCCGCAATGCGTCGGCCCATGCGAGGACGGCGCCGGGCACCGTGACCGAATGGATGCCGGTCTCGGGCATGGCGTCCAGCCCACGTGCGCGGAAGAACTCGGGCGTCGCCCACTGGCCGGCCCGGCCGCTCCCGTTGAGTGCCCGCACGTCGCCGCTCCGCCCGTCGCGCAACAGCAGGAAGGCATCGCCGCCGAGGCCGTTCATGTGGGGGCGCACAACGCCGAGTACGGCGGCCATCGTAATCGCCGCGTCGACGGCATTGCCGCCGCTCCGCATCACCTCGGCCCCGGCGAGCGCCGCGAGCGGGTGCCCCGC
>JBOHRM010000553.1:0-3646 GCA_050732715.1 Longimicrobiales bacterium | reverse complement strand
TTTACGCGGGCATCAGTCGCCTGCTCGCGCATGGCGTGCACGCTAGCGGGTCGTTCAACGATAGGTATGAGCAACTGCTCTTTGCTGTCGAATCGCAGGACGCGATCCCTCTGCTAGGTGTCGGAATTGGTAAGGGCTACATGAGGCTGCTCGAATCGTACTACGCAATGTACCTGTATCGATACGGTGCAATAGGGATTGCGCTGTCCATTGCCGTATTCTACCTGTTTTTTAGGCATTCTCTTGTCGCGTTCAATCGATCACTGGAGGAAGGCCGGGTTGTCAATGCATGTTTTTTCGTGGCATTGCACCTCTGGATGTACGCGTTTCCGATCCTCGCACTGAGTAGTGCCTTTCATGACCAGGGTAAGTTCGCGGTGTTCTTCTACGGTTCGCTCGCGATCATGATGTCCTACAATCGTCAATGGCGTCAGGCACGCGGCACAGTTGGTGACGAGCGATATTCTCGACCAATCCCGGTGGGCCAGTAAGGGCCGAGGGTTCGCAATTCAGGCCCGGCATCGAGCGCTGCTCGCGGCCGCACGCGTCGTGCCCGGAATGCGCGTTCTGGATCTAGCGACAGGTCGAGGCGAGATGGCTGTCCTAGCGGCAAGGGTGGGTGCAGCCGTACATGCAACAGACCTCACCGAAGCGCTCGTGCAAACAGCCGTACGAAACGCTACTCGTGCGAACGTCGTCATCACGAGCGGTGTGGCCGATATGCGCGACCTAGCGGGCATCCCGAGCGGCTCTTTTGATATCGTCTTTGGTTGTGCCGGACTTCACCACCTAGACAAGGCGGGGGCTCGGCAAGCAGTTGCAGAGGCTATTCGGGTCCTTGTGCCTGGTGGACGTGCCCTTTTCCTCGAGCCTGTCGAGAATGTTCGTTGGTTCGATTTCATCAAGCACTGCTTCCCAAGTCGATTGGGTAGGCCATCAGTCCTCAATCGACGTGCGTGGCGTTCCTGGGAAGCCGCGCGCGATGACCGCTGGATGTCAGATGCCGAATTACTACAATTGTGGCCGACAGGCCGGATCGTAAGCCGTCTTGGCCTTCTCCAGCGGATCACGGCCGCGCCGATCATCGAACGCGTGGACGCCTGCTTGTTGAAGTGGAAGGTTCTTGGCGCATACTCCCAAGCCGCAATCGTGGAGTATCGAGCGTAGGAAATCGCTGATCCAATGCCGAAGATCGTCCATCTCACTTCCGTTCACGTTCCGGCCGATAATCGTATCTTTCGAAAGGAATGTGCGGCCGCCGTGGCTGCCGGGTACGAGGTTGTGCTTATCGCTCCTCACACGCACGATGACGTACGCTCCGGTGTTCGAATTTGCGCCGTGCCGCGGCCCCGAAATCGCTATAACCGGCTCACCGCAACCATCCCAGCCGTCGCAAAGGCCGCGGTCAAGGAGAGAGGCGACCTGTATCAGTTCCATGACCCAGAATTGATACCCGTCGGTCTCATGCTTCGGGCGCTAGGAAGGAACGTCGTGTATGACATCCACGAGGACTACGTCAAGGCCGTCGCGCAGAAGCCCCACATCCATCGGCTGTTGCGAAGCATATTGGCGAGGTTAGTTGGCTTAGCGGAAGCACTGAGTTGCCCCCATTTCGACGTCGTTCTCGCGGAAAAGTGTTACCGGCAGCGGTTCCCCCGTGGAACCTTCATCTTGAATTATCCTGTGCTCGCCGATTTCCGGCGATTTTCAGCTCAGATTTGTAATGCGCCCGCGCCACGGGTTCTGTATACTGGGGGCATAGCCGTTGAGCGGGGGGCCTTGAACCACGTTCAGCTACTCCACCAGATACCTGACATCGAGGTCTTTTTGGTTGGGCGTTGCTCGGTCGAGATGGCGCATATGTTGCGCGAGCATGCCGGAGCTCACACAGACCGCCTCCATATTGTAGGAGAAGGAAGGTTCGTGCCCTTCGAGGAGATCATCGAGTACTACAGTCGCGGAGGGTGGCTTGCCGCGTTGGCGTTGTTTCCGCGGACACCACATTACGAGGAGAAGGAGCTCACGAAGTTCTTTGAATACATGGCTGCGGGCATACCGATCGTCTGCTCCAACTTCCCCGTTTGGCAGCGGCTGATCGAGGCTCAGGGAGTTGGTGTCTGTGTCGAGCCGCAGCAGGTTGGATCCTTCGCAAAGAAGATCTGGTATCTCAGGAATCATCGGGAGGAGGCGCGTGCCATGGCGTTGAGAGGCTTGGCTCTGGCGCGCCAATTCTCGTGGGAAGCAGAGTCGGTGAAGTTGATGAGGCTTTACACGAATGTTCTGCGCCGCCGACGTTCGAAAACCGCGGCGGGGCTTCCCAAGGTCGACGAGAGGCAGGTCGGCATCAGCGATCAGCCGACCGTTGGTGATTCATTCAATCGCTCTACGCCGCGCTGACTCGGCGATCAGCTCCGACCGCCAGACTCGGGCAGGTGCAGCGAGCGACGCGCCGACTGACACTCATCCGCATGGCGTTGGCGCTTCACTACACCACTTGCAAGCTGACGGATATACCAAATGCGCGAGCCGCCGAGCAGTGCCGCTTCGACGAGCTGCCCAACACGATAAGCGGTAGTTCTTACCGCGGGCTGTCAACACAACTCCGGCATTGATGAAGTACTGCGTTACCGGCTGCTCCGGATACATCGGATCGCACCTCGTCTCGGCTCTCCGCGCCCTCGGGCACAATGTGACGGGCATCGATAGACGTGCTCCGACATGGCAGGAGCCGAATCGCTTCGTACAGGCGGATCTCCTCGAAGCCAAAGGACTGGCTTACGTGCTCGCAAACGTCGACACCGTATTTCATCTCGCTGCGGCCAAAGACGATTGGGGCCTCTCGTCAGACGAGTATTACCGGGACAACCTGTACGCGACGCGAGCTCTGATCGAGGCGGGACGGGAGGCCACCGTCAAGACCTGGGTATTCTACAGTACGGTCGCCGTGCTCGGCCCGAGCCGCGAGCCGCTCGACGAGTGCGCGCCTGTTGCGCCGGTAATTCCATATGGTGCCTCGAAGGCGGAAGCGGAAATGCTGTTCCGTGATCTGGCCGCCGAGGATTGTGACACTCGTGTGCTTATCATGCGCCCGTCCGCGGTATACGGAGCTGGCGCTCCGCCTAGCACCAACATCTATCGCCTCATCGATGCCGTTCATCGGAACCGCTTTGTCATGATAGGCAATGGCCAGGCCCTGAAAACGACTTCGTATCTCGACAATCTGCTCGCCGCAACGCTTTTCGCGCTGAGTTTCATGGATCGAGGCGTACAGACCTACATTTACGTGGATCGGCCCGTTCTCACTACGAACGAGCTCGTGGAACGGATATACAAGCTCCTCGGACGTAGGCAACCGGCCCCGCGAGTTCCACTCTGGCTGGCATGGCCCATCGCTCACCTTGCCGACACCGCCGCGGCGGTACTTAAAGTGGATCTGCCGATCACCGCTGCACGCATCCGTAAGTTCTGTACACCGACGAATTTCAGCTCCCACGCGCTTCAGAGCCTGGGATTCGTGCAGCCAGTCAGCAATGACGACGCCCTCCGGGTCACGGCGAAATGGTACGTAGAGTCACAGCGATCTCGTGACGTTCGAGCCGACCGGAACGTGGTCATCCAGTAAGCGGTCGACTGGGCATGCGTATAC